>CAZKDD010000001.1:0-22389 GCA_964551535.1 uncultured Thiotrichales bacterium
TTCTAGGTAGCACTTTTTATGCCAGTGATACTAGCACTCATATCAATGAAGTGGCCGATGGAGTATATGTTCGTCTAGGTCAAACGGGTGTCGGTTTCGTCGATCAAAATATCGCTAATATAGGCTTTATAGTCGGTGAGCAATGCGTAGCAGTCATTGATACAGGTGGCAGTGTCGCAGAGGGTGAGAATCTTAAAAAGTCGATAGCAAGGTTTACCGACACGCCTATTTGTTATGTCATTAATACTCATGTCCATCCTGATCACATACTTGGTAACCAAGCCTTTACATCAAGGACTGTGAAATTTATTGGCCATCATCGTTTACCAAGAGCGATGGCATTAGCTCGCACATTTTCAGCACAAGCACCGGTATTACTTCTTGATGAGCCCTTTGTTTCACTGGATGAGCTCACCGCAGAAACGTTGCGAAAATTGCTACTGCAACAATTGCAACAAAGGCAGATGATGGCCTTGTTTGTCACGCATAATTTAAGAGAAGCCTTATTTCTAGCTGATCGCTTAATCATATTAGGCGACACGCCGACCAGCGTGGTAGAAAACATTGCGTTTGAGGCAGGCACTCGTGGACGAGCATTAGAACAAGTAGAAAGTCTTCGCAATCAACTCATCCAAGACTATGCATGGATTCTTGGATAATGATGAGCACATGCTCTTAAATCAATCTCTGGAATTAATCTCTTAAATTATTCTTTTTAATCAATCAACGATTAACTCTGATATTAATTAAAACGCATTAACTAAAATAAGCGAATAATATTATCTGCAAACTCCGTCGTAGAGGCAGTGCCACCCAAATCCACTGTCAGCCCCTCACCTGATCTTAATTGAGTATCCAGTGCTTCACGTAAAACAGTCGCTTTATCTTGCTCACCGACATGATCTAACATTAACGCCGCAGCCAACATCAACGCGGTAGGATTAGCTAACTGCTTACCTGCAATATCAGGAGCTGAACCGTGTACCGCCTCAAAAATCGAAGCATCTTTCCCAATGTTTGCAGAAGGTGCCAGACCTAACCCCCCTACAAGCCCAGCAATTTCATCCGATAAAATATCACCAAACATATTTGTAGTGATCAGCACATCAAATTGATTCGGATTCAACACTAACTGCATAGCACAGTTATCAACAATTCTCTCTTCAACCTCGATTTGTCCCTCATACTTTTTACCCAACTCAGTAGCTGTCTCTAAAAACAGTCCGGTAAGCTTTTTAAGTATATTGGCTTTATGAACAATGGTGACTTTCTTTCTGTTATTTTTAATTGCCCAATTAAAAGCAAATTCAGCAAAACGTGTGCAGCCGAAGCGAGTAATAATTCCAGATGCCTCAGCCACAGCTTTAGGATCATCATTAATGGGAATATAGTGCTCAACTCCCACATAGAGTCCCTCAAGATTTTCACGAATTAATACCAAGTCTACATTTTCAAATCGTCCACCCAATAAAAAACTACGCGCAGGCCGCACGTTAGCAAACAATTCAAATTCTTCACGTAAGCGCACGTTAATTGAGCGGAAGCCACTACCAACAGGTGTGGTTAAAGGACCTTTAAGCGCAAGTTTAGTTTTACGAATACTATCGATAGTTTCCTGTGGTAAAGGGTCACCAAACAGTTCCTGTGCAGACATTCCAGCAGCTTGTTCTTCCCATTCAAAAGGAGCATCCAATGCAGCCAACACTTTTAGGGTCGCTTGCACAATTTCCGGCCCTATACCATCACCAGGTATTAAAGTTGCTGGTATTTTACTCATCAGAATTATCTCCAGGTTGGTTGATGTTTACTATTGTGCTCTAACAACTATACGACCACACTCGTGCGACCAAATTCGGGTCACACAATTAGTCAGTTCATGAGATGACACTTTCGATACGACATTATAACTGATCACACACATAGAGTTGCTAAAACCTAATGATCAATTAATCAACAACACTGTGTTTGCTGCCTTTAAAGCACTGTTTTTATGTGTAATTTAGTGACTGAAAACCATATAAATGGCATTTGATTATCAACCACTCAAAACATCATTTATTAATCAGCGACGACTGCAATTAAATCGTATTCGTTGGCATCTTCCACCAATACTTCAACCATATCACCGACTTGGCAGTGATGATCTCCGACAATTTGCACTGTGCCATCAATCTCAGGGGCATCGGCATAACTTCTCCCGATAGCACGCTCATGATCAATTTCATCAATCAATACCGATAATGTCTGACCCACTCTTTGCTCCAGCTTGTCCTCGCTAATCTCTTGTTGCAACGCCATAAATCGTTCCCAACGTTGTTGCTTAATCTCATCGGCAACCTGCCCCTCCAGTGCATTGGCACTGGCACCTTGCACAGGAGAATATTGAAAACAGCCGACCCGATCCAACTGCGCCTCACGTAAAAAGGCTAACAAAAGCTCAAAATCTTGTTCGGTTTCACCTGGGAAACCCACAATAAACGTACTACGTATTACTAGCTCAGGACATAACTGGCGCCAGTGCTGAATCTGATCCAGTGTACGCTCACTACATGCCGGTCGTCGCATAGCTTTAAGCACATTGTAACTAGCATGCTGAAAAGGTACGTCAATATAAGGCAAAATCTTACCTTCACTCATGAGTGGCATTATCTGTTCAACATTCGGATAAGGATAAACATAATGCAATCGCACCCAAATCCCCAACTCACCTAATGCACGACATAAATCCAACATCGAATTATGATAAATTTTCCCACGCCAAAGCTGTGACTCATGCTTTATATCTATGCCATAAGCACTCGTATCTTGTGAAATAATCAACAACTCTTTTACGCCCGCCGCCACAAGGCTCTCTGCTTCTTTTAATATATCCGCCAAATAACGACTACGTAATTTGCCGCGCATAGAGGGAATAATGCAAAAACTACACTTGTGGTTACAACCCTCAGAGATCTTCAGATAAGCATAATGACGCGGTGTTAACTTAATCCCCTGAGGTGGCAGCAACTCAACAAATGGGTCGTAATTTATCGGCAGTGCTGTGCGCACTGCAGACATAACTGAATCGATATCTTGCGGGCCAGAAATACTCAAAACATCACTTGGGATGGCACTAATATCTTCATCATTCACCCCCATACAACCGGTGACAATCACCTTACCATTTTCATCAATGGCCTCATTTATCGCTTGCAAAGATTCCTGTTTGGCCGAATCAATAAATCCACAGGTATTTACTATCACCGCATCCGCACCTTCATAATCAGCGGCTATTTGGTAACCTTCGGATCTCAATTGTGTGATGATTCTTTCAGAATCAACCAAAGCTTTAGGACAACCTAAACTGACCATGCCAACTTTAGGCGCGTTATCATTGTGTTCTGTCATAAGATGTAAGATCGAGATGTTCTTGCGTGGTGTTAATGGGCGATAAAAATAGTGTTTTCAGATAGTGATTAATGGATAGTGCTACCAAACAACTAAATGATGTAACCTAGGTTCACATATATTAACTGAATATACACGCAATATGGGTCAAATCCTGATTTCTGCCGCAAATAAATCCTCAGGCAAAACTATTGTTAGCACAGGTTTGTGCGCTGCTCTCACCTCTCAAGGCAAAATTGTGCAGCCATTTAAAAAAGGGCCTGACTATATCGACCCTATGTGGTTGAGTGTCGCAGCTAAACGCCCCTGCTATAACCTGGATTTTTGGACCCAGACAGAGCCAGAGATAGTCTCTTGTTTCAGTCGCAACAGTGGCGATGCAGACATCTCTATTATCGAAGCTAATAAAGGCCTGTATGACGGATTAGCATTGGATGGTTCTAATAGTAATGCCGCCCTGGCAAAACTACTCAATACCTCTGTGATATTGGTGCTCGATTGCCGTGGCACAATTCGAGGCATTGCTCCCCTGTTACTGGGCTACCAACAATTTGATCCTCAAGTGAACATTGCAGGAATCATTCTCAATTTTGTCGGCGGCAGTCGCCACGAAGCTAAACTACGCCAAGTGGTGGAAACCTATACCGACATACCAGTGCTCGGTGCCATACAACGCGACGATCACTTACTTGTTGAAGAACGTTACTTAGGCTTAATACCCAGCAATGAAGATCCCCATGCCTTATCTAAAATCCAAGCGCTAGGTGAAAATATTGCAGCACAAGTCGACTGCCAACAAATCCTCGCTTGTGCCGCTGCCATACCCAAGACACAGATTACAGACACAGCAGCTGATCATGGACATTATCCCGTGCGCATCGCCTATGCAAAAGATCGTGCCTTCGGCTTCTATTATGCTGACGATTTAGATACTTTTCGTGCCCACGGTGCTGAGCTGATTGCATTTGATACATTGCATGACTCACAACTACCGAGCGCAGATGCCTTGTGGCTGGGTGGAGGCTTTCCAGAAAAATGCATCACTGAATTACATAGTAATCATGCAATGCGTGAAGACATCCATCAAAAACTATCCGCTGGCATGCCAGCCTATGCAGAATGCGGCGGTTTAATGTATTTATGTGAAAACATTCATTATCAATCAAAATGCGAGTCCATGGTTGGACTCATTCCTGCCCAATGCCATATGAGCGAACGACCACAAGGACGTGGATATACCCAATTCAAAGAGAATTCTCACAGTCTTTGGTCCGCGCCCAGTGATCAACTAATTAATGCTCATGAGTTCCATTATTCCTACTTACAAAACCTAGACCAACACACACTACTTAGTTTCGATATTATGCGCGGGCATGGTATCGATCAAAAAAATGATGGCATACGCATCAACAACACACTAGCCTGCTATGCTCATCAACGACATACTCAACAAAACCCATGGATTAGCCGTTTTTTAAAATTCGTCAGCGAACAAGCACAGTGGGATTAAGCGAGGTATAATCAGGTCACTTTTTCCTACAAAACCAATACCATGGACGACATAAAAATCACAGAACTCGCTGCCGAAAAAATTAAGAAAGCGGCACTAGAATCACAAACTGACAACTTACCGCTACGCATAGCGATCAGCAAAAATCCTGATGGCAGCTTTCATTATGGCATGGGCTTTGATGATGTCGGCAATAAAGAAGGCGATGACCATACATTCACTTCTAACAACATCACTATCGTGGTGGCTCAATCGAGTTTTGATTTACTCAAAGGCACGACTGTCGACTATGCTGAGTTAGAGCCCAAACAATTTCATTTTGTCTTTCTCAATCCAAATGATCCAAACTACTCTCCCAGCACCGAAGAATAAGTTTCACACCTCCAACCTTTGAGCATGATGAGTTGAGATATGATGACCTGGCTTAAAAAAACATCCAATCAATGCTTTTTAGCCATCGCCATTGCGTTTGGAATAATACTTTTCAGTATTTCTGGTGAATCAATCGTCATCAGCACATTAATTTTAGCCATAATTATTGTTGTCATTAGCCTCATCCGAATCTGGTCATCCTATATTCAGCCAGCAGAAAACATTCAAGCTTGGACTGAAATGATTCGTGCAGGACAATTAGATGCGCAGATCAAACCAACAGCCAGCACTGAATCACAGCATCTCAATAGCAACTTACACTTCATCGGCGAAATGTTGCAGTCATTATCACGTGATGCAGAACTACAAGTACAACGCCACACTGACCACATTGCCCATAAAACGCGCTCGCTATCAATACTCTATGACATTGCCAGCAGCATCAACTTGTCACGTAGTGTGGAAACCCTACTCAGTGAATTTTTACACACGCTGACAGAATTAATTAATGCTCAATCATCATGCGCCTACCTAATAAACGATGAGAGCAATGCCGAATTACTCACCCATATCAATGTGGCAGAGTCACTAATGAAACTGCATGAAAATTTGTGCATGGACAACCAAACCAATGAAGATGGATCACTGCGCATCAAACTGATGCCATGCGATCGATACTTATGTAAGCAATATTTTTCTGGACAGGAAATCGACATCCTCATAGTACCACTTCAATATCAAGAAAAACTCCTGGGCGTTTATCATTTCTATGTACATAAAGAATCATTGAATATGTTCAATGACTACAACGAACTATTTACCAGCATCGGTCGTCAGCTGGGAGCTGCCATAGAAAAATCTCATCTTGATGAAGAAACCCGTTCATTATCCATCATGCGTGAAAGAACTCATATTGCCAATGAACTCCATGATTCACTGGCTCAAACGCTGACTAGCATTCGTTTCCAAGTGCGTGTGCTGGATGAAACCCTGCATCAAGGCAATGAAGCACAAGTGTGGGCGGAATTAGAGAAGATCGAAGCTTCCATCAATGAAGCCCACAATGAAATTCGTGAGCTAATCGCACATTTCCGTTCGCCTACCGTACTCGTAAGTCTGATTTCATCGGTACAAAGCACGGTCGATCGATTTCGTCAGGTCAATGACGAAATACAGGTTTTCTTCCAGAATGAATGGCCAGAAGCCGATTTACCCACAGAAACTGAATTCCATGTACTGCGCATTATTCAAGAATCACTCAACAACATCCGTAAACATAGTGATGCAGAAAATGTTCGCATCATGATGAGTGGAGGCAATTACCACTATATCGTGCTCATTGAGGACGATGGTGTAGGCTTTGCAGAGCCAAAAACCAGCTTTCATTCAGGTGAACACATAGGTTTGTCCATTATGCGCGATCGCGCCATGCGCTTTGGTGGTAAGCTACACGTTGAGAGTGAACCCGGCGAGGGCACTCGAATTGTTTTAGAATTCAGTCATAATCCAATAATAGACACAAAAAACGGACCACAAGACAATGAACTCGAATTTACGCGTACTGATCATTGATGACCACACCTTATTCCGTGATGGACTTAAAGGGCTGCTTGACCGACATAATATCGATGTCATCGCATCATTGGGTGATGGTCATGAAGGTATTCGTCTTGCTCAAGAGCTAAAACCCGATATCTTATTATTAGACATGCGCATGCCCAACATCACTGGCTTAGAAGTGCTCAAACAACTGCAACAGCTAAAATTCGAATCCCCCATAGTTATGCTCACCACCAGTAATGATGAGCGGGATCTGGTCGAGGCTTTGAGAAATGGCGCCAAAGGTTATCTGCTTAAAGACATGGAACCTGATGACGTCGTGGCTGCACTGCGTGAAATCGTCAAAGGTGAAACGGTAGTAGCGCCCAACCTAACTCAGATATTAGCTCGCGTAGTCAAAGGCGAACCCATCTTAGAAACTGAGCCCAGCCCAATCGATGACCTCACACCACGCGAATCTGAAATCCTCAGTCTTTTAGCAGAAGGGCAAAGTAACAAAGTCATTGCACGCAACTTAGGCATTTCAGATGGAACCGTGAAATTACACGTCAAAGCTATATTAAGAAAACTCAACATCCATTCACGCGTAGAAGCTGCTGTTATCGCTGTTGAACAAGGCCTGCGGGCGAATAAGAAATAACTGACACCACCCCCTATCAACCACAGCCAGTTGTCGCAACATGAAAACTTTTGACCAAATTGTCGCTGAAACCGCTGCTCTCATTACGGAAATTATGCCGTGGGATCTTGCTGAAAAAATAGACCAGCATCAAGACATGTTAATGATAGACGTGCGTGAAGCTGATGAATATCAAGCCATGCATATCGCACACTCCATCAACATACCACGTGGCATATTAGAATCGGCTAGTGAGCAGGGTTACGATGAGACTGATCCACAACTGTCATTAGCTCGCGATCGCCAAGTCGTCGTGATCTGCCGCTCCGGCAAACGCAGTTGCATGGCCGCATATACGCTACAACAACTAGGCTTCAATCAAGTCGTATCACTCAAAACAGGCTTACGTGGCTGGAATGATTTTGATCAAATCTTAGTAGACAGCCAATCCCATCCTGTGGATGGTGACGAGGCTGAAAGCTTTCTGGCTTCAAAAGTTCAATAGATAAGCGTCGTTAACACAGTTATGAAATACTTAGTAATCTTCGCCAGCCTGACCGTGTTATTGGTGTTACTAGGCTTTATATCTGCGGGTGTTTTTTAACTTAATGGGAGAAATTTATGAGACCTTGGCAACGTAATCGCTTTGCACTGGTAGGAGTTATCATCGCCAGCGTCATCACCATCAATTTGCCCGATTTAGATATTGGGCAGATTGTTTCTCTGATTGCGCTGTATTTATTGATGTTCTTTTTATATGTGCGCTACTTCAATCGCTACAGCAAATAACTAGGTCGATTAGAAATATAGATAGTGCAGGCACCGAGAAACAACGATTAAGTCTACCGTTAACGCTTAATCATAGTGCTTATGATAAGTCCTGCGAGACCCCGCTCGCTGAGTCACCACTCCACGGACTACCGAGACATTTTGCAGCTCAATTTTCGGATAACCTTCATTCACCGCTTTAAGATAATATTTGTCATTCTCTTGCACGAATTGTCGAAAAATATACTCTCCCTCTAATTCTGCGATAACATAACTCCCGTGCGCGGCATGCCCAGAGGGATCAATAATAATAATGCAGCCGTCTTTGAATTCAGGTTCCATACTGTCACCCATTACTCGCAATGCGAATGGCTCACTACTGGCGCATCCACTGCTATCCATTAAATCTAATTCAGAATTCAGTTTTTCTTCCATCGTTACATCTCGCCAATATTAAATATTTAGCATGTGTTATTGAGTATTAATGACTTAATTATCAATTTATTTAGGTTTCTTAAAGCAGCACAATCATTACTCACGATCTGATTGCTGCAATTCCCACAGATGCGAGTATAGCTGATTACGAGTCAGCAATTCATTGTGTGTACCATACTCAACCACACGCCCTTTTTCTAATACATAAATACGATCAGCATCAACAATGGTCGACAAACGATGGGCAATCATCAAAGAGGTCACATTTTCCGTAACCTGACGTATTGCCTGCATAACCGCACTCTCCGTCTCAGAATCCAGACTTGAAGTCGCCTCATCAAAAACAATGATTTTCGGTCGCTTCAAGATGGCACGCGCAATAGCAACTCGCTGCACTTCCCCACCGGATAATTTCAAACCACGCTCACCGACTATAGTATCCAGACCCTCAGGCAGCTCCTTAATCAAAGCATCTAAATTAGCCAAACTAATGGCTTGTTTAAACTCACTCTCATCAGCGCTGGGATTACCATACTGAATATTGAATCGAATCGATTCATTAAACAGCATGGTATCCTGTGGCACCATGCTAATGTGGCGTCGCAAGCTATCTTGAGTGACCTGCGAGATATTATCGCCATCAATAGTAATCTCACCCTCCGTGACATCATAAAAACGAAATAACAAACGAGCTAAGGTGGATTTGCCAGACCCTGAAGGCCCCACCACAGCCACTTTCTCACCTGCACGTATTGATAGATCCACCTTATTCAAAATCGGACGTTGCGCCTGATAAGCAAAACCTACCTGTTTAAAATCGATAGCACATTGCGATACTTGCAAAGCATGCGCCTGCTCAGCGTCTTGCACCTCTGGCACCTCATCCAGCAACTTGGCCAATCGATCCATATCCGCTAGGGCATAGGTAATTTGACGATACACAATTCCCAACATATTCATGGGCAAAAAAAGCTGCAACATAAGGGCATTCACTAATACTAAGTCGCCAATTGACATGTCACCATCGACCACGCCTTGAGCGGCAAAAATCATAATCAGACTGACACCGACGGCAATAATCGCAGCCTGTCCAAAATTCAGTAATGACATAGTAAAAGTACTTTTTACGGTCGCCTCTTCCCACTCAGACAAAGTCTCTGCGTAGCGTTGCACTTCAAAATTTTCATTATTGAAGTACTTCACCGTCTCATAATTAAGCAAACTATCAACAGCACGTGAATGCGCCTCAGAATCCAAACGATTTGCCGTGTGCCGATAGTGCATACGCCAATTACTGAAATACACCGTAAATACCACGTACACCGACACGGTGAATAACGTAATCAAACTGAACTCTGCATTGTAAGCACCTGATAAAATTCCCATCACCAGTAAAATTTCAAAGATCGTAGGAATCACAATAAAGATAAAATAATTCGCCAAAGAACTCAGGCTCAATGTGCCCCGCTCTAAATCACGCGTCACTGTGCCGGTGCGACGATCCAAATGAAAGCCCAACGATAAACGATGGAGATGGCCCAACACTGCGGTCGATAGGCGGCGTATAGCTCGGAAACGTACACGCGCAAACAACACATCACGCAGCTCATTAAATAGCGCCGTAGCTAAGCGCAATGCACCATAACCCAGTAACAACGTCAGTGGCAGCTGTAGTGTGAGTTGTTCAGCATCCAAACTATCGACGATATATTTAAGTATGACCGGCACCGCAACAGTGGCAACCTTAGCCAACATCAAACACGCTAATGCCATCAGGATGCGTTCACGATATTCCCACAAATAGGGAAATAACCGCTGTAAATTCTTCCAATCCGACCGAGCTTTATGCGGTTCTTCCGTTCTTGCGCTCATCCCTCTCATCATGTCTATTCTCAGTCCCTTGTCCGCCCAAAAAAAGTGAGCAAATTTAAAAAAATATGGTTGTATATGACTAGATTATATTACCGTTTCCTAATACTGGAATTGGATTATTTATTCCCACTTTAATAACTATTGGAATCTAAACAATTTTTTCACATCAGGCGTTTTCCACACACTTTATCCACAGCTTACACCCAACTCGTACACCACACTTTCCACAAGATGTTGGGGTTGACGGCTCTCCCCACCCCATCTTATAGTGTTTGATACACCTAGAGAGAGATCCAAACGCTCATCTGCGAATAACAAAAACACCATCACCGCTTTGAGAGAGAGTTAACTAATGCAATCTGACAATATTACGCCAAGTCACGAAAAAGATTCTGCCATGCCTTATACACAGGCGGCACCAGAACATGAACTGCAAACCACCGCACCCGGTCAGTATCGTGTTATCCGTCGTAACGGCAAAATCACCACATTCGATCGCGATAAAATCAAAATTGCAGTCACTAAAGCTTTCCTTGCGGTTGAGGGCGGTGAAGCTGCGGCCTCGTCACGCGTGCATGAGGCTGTGGAAGAAATTACTTCGAAAGTTGAAATAGCCCTGACACGAAATCTCCCTGATGGTGGCACTTTCCATATTGAAGATATCCAAGACGCGGTTGAACTCGCTTTAATGCGTGCTGGTCACCATAAAGTCGCGCGTGACTATGTCCTTTATCGTGAAGAGCGTGCCAGGGAACGTGCTGAAAAATTAGCCGAACAAGCTACCACTGATGGTGCTGAAGCAACCTCAACAAACCTTCAAGTCAAAGACGCCAATGGTGAACTAAAACCATTAGATATCAATCGTTTAGAAACTGTGGTCACAGACGCTTGCCGAGATTTGGACGACGTAGATCCACAACCCATCATCGATGAAACCTTGCGTAATCTATACGAAGGAGTGCCAGAATCTGATGTCGCACAAGCACTCACCATGAGTGCGCGCACGTTAATAGAAAAAGAACCTAACTATACTTATGTGGCCGCACGTCTACTATTAGACACCTGCCGCAGTGAAGCCCTCTCAGAACTCAACGGCGCTCCGGTAATCGCCACCCAAGAAGAAATGGCTGCGGGCTACAGTGATTACTTCAAAGCCTATATACAAAAGGCCGCTGATCTTGAATTAGTCGATCGCAAGCTAGCCGAAGAATATGATCTGGATGAATTAGGTGCCGCACTGCTACCTGAGCGTGACTATCAATTCACTTACCTTGGTCTACAGACTCTCTATGATCGTTATTTCATTCATACCGAAGAAGGCACTCACATTGAATTACCCCAAGCTTTCTTCATGCGCGTGGCGATGGGACTTGCCATCAATGAAATTGAGCGAGAAAAACGCACCATAGAATTCTACCGCTTACTGAGCTCTTTTGATTTCATGAGTTCTACGCCAACGCTATTCAACTCGGGCACCCTACGTCCGCAATTATCCTCATGTTACTTAACCACAGTACCTGATGATTTATACGGTATTTTCGACGCCATCAAAGATGATGCGATGCTATCTAAATTCGCCGGCGGCTTAGGTAACGACTGGACGCGTGTGCGCTCTATGGGCTCGCACATCAAAGGCACCAATGGTAAATCTCAAGGTGTCGTACCCTTTCTCAAAGTGGCTAACGATACAGCGGTGGCCGTTAACCAAGGGGGTAAACGTAAAGGTGCCATGTGTGCTTACCTAGAAACTTGGCATTTAGATGTAGAGGAATTCCTCGACCTGCGCAAAAACACCGGTGACGATCGCCGTCGTACGCACGACATGAATACCGCTAACTGGATTCCGGATCTGTTCATGAAGCGTGTGAGCCTAGAGCAAAATTGGACACTATTCTCACCGCATGATGTTCCAGACTTACACGACATCTATGGCGCGGCCTTTGAAGAACGCTACACTCATTACGAGCAGATGGCGGCTGAAGGTAAAATTAAAAATTTCAAAACTCTGCCAGCCACAGATTTATGGCGGAAAATGCTAGGTATGTTATTTGAAACTGGTCATCCTTGGATAACCTTCAAAGACCCGTGCAACATTCGTTCACCACAAGGACATGTCGGCACGGTGCATTCTTCTAATCTATGTACTGAAATTACTCTCAACACTTCTGATTCAGAGATTGCCGTATGTAACCTAGGCTCGGTGAACCTAGCCGCTCACACGACAGAAGACGGCATCGACATGGAAAAATTAGAGCGCACCATCTCTACAGCCATCCGCATGTTAGATAACGTGATCGACTACAATTACTACAGCGTACCCACTGCACGTGCGTCTAACCTGCGTCATCGTCCAATCGGTATCGGCATGATGGGTTTCCAAGACGCCCTCTACAAGCGCAAGCTCGCCTATGCCAGTGAGGAAGCCGTGCAGTTTGCAGACACTTCCATGGAAGCGATCAGTTACTACGCTATCAAGGCCTCCACTGATCTAGCCGAAGAGCGTGGCACTTATCAAAGCTATGAAGGCTCACTTTGGTCTCAGGGTATCTTACCGATCGACTCACTGGATTTATTGGCGAAAGAGCGCAACGGTTTCTTAAATGTTGATGACTCTCAAAACATGGATTGGGAAGCGATACGCAAGCGAATCAAACAAGTCGGCATGCGCAACTCCAATACCATGGCCATTGCGCCTACGGCCACCATCTCTAATATCTGTGGTGTGACTCAAAGCATAGAACCGACCTATCAGAATCTATTTGTAAAATCGAATCTATCAGGAGAGTTTACTGTCGCTAACCCTTACTTAATTAGTGACCTCAAGCGCCACAACATGTGGGATAACGTCATGGTTAATGATCTTAAGTATTACGATGGTAGCGTGCAGAACATCGATCGTGTCCCTGCGGAAATCAAAGAAATCTACCGCACCGCTTTTGAGATTGATCCACGTTGGTTAATTGAAGCGGCGTCTCGTCGCCAGAAATGGATAGATCAAGCCCAATCACTCAACCTTTATATGTCAGAGCCATCCGGTCAGAAGATGGATAACCTCTACAAATTGGCATGGGTGCGCGGTTTAAAAACAACCTATTACTTACGTTCCATTGGTGCCACACACGTAGAAAAAAGCACCATGGAAACTCACTCAGAGAGCAAGCTCAATGCGGTTCAAACCAATGTGCCACAAGCCCACGACAATGCTGCACCTAAAGCCTGCTCATTATTAGACCCTGACTGTGAAGCCTGTCAGTAAGCTATTTAATCAACCGAATAATTTGCAACAGTACAAGACAAGTTAAACTTAGGAGACAACATCATGTTCAATTGGGATGATCCACTCGCAGGCACAGGGGCGACTAGCAAGCCTGCCGCAGACCCTATCGTTAACAATCCAGCACCTCAAGCAAGTGAGCCTGCGCCACAAACAAATACTGTGACAGCAGATGCAGCTACACAGATGTCTACAGAAGACCAAGACACTGGAGCGACAGGATTAGAGAGCATCGAAATGGGCGCCGCACGTATTCGAGTCGATGATAAAAAAATCATCAACTGCCGTGCTGACTTAAATCAATTAGTGCCTTTTAAATACGAATGGGCCTGGTCTAAGTACCAAGACGGTTGTGCCAATCACTGGATGCCACAAGAAATCAACATGACGGCAGACATCGCCCTATGGAAAAGTGCCGATGGTCTGACAGAAGACGAACGTGTTGTTATCAAGCGTAACCTAGGTTTCTTCTCAACAGCGGATTCTCTCGTGGCTAACAATCTAGTACTAGCGGTCTACAAACACATCACTAATCCCGAGTGCCGCCAGTATCTATTACGTCAAGCGTTTGAAGAAGCGGTACACACGCATGCTTATCAATACTGCATTGAGTCACTAGGACTAGATGAAGGTGAAGTATTCAACATGTATCGTGAAGTTCCCGCCGTTGCGCGTAAAGCAGAATGGGCGCTGCCATACACACAAAGCTTAGGCGATCCCAACTTTGCTACCGGCACACCAGAAATGGACCAACGCCTGCTACGTGACCTGATTGCCTTCTATGTTGTGTTCGAAGGTATCTTCTTCTATGTCGGCTTCGTACAGATTCTATCTATGGGTCGCCGCAATAAGATGACCGGAGTCGCCGAGCAGTTCCAATACATTTTGCGTGATGAATCCATGCATATGAACTTTGGTATTGATGTCATCAACCAAATTAAAGTAGAAAACCCCAATCTATGGACCGCTGACTTCCAACAGGAAATCATAGAGCTGATCATGAATGCGGTTGAACTAGAAATTCAATATGCACGTGACACCATGCCACGTGGCATCTTAGGATTAAATGCTAATATGTTTGAGGAATACCTCAAATTTATTGCCAATCGACGCTTTGCACAAATTGGTCTACCGGAACAATACAGCAAGGTCAGTAATCCGTTCCCATGGATGTCTGAAGTCCTCGATCTGAAGAAAGAAAAGAACTTCTTCGAAACGCGAGTGACGGAGTATCAAACCGGCGGGGCTCTCGTCTGGTAAGCAACACAGAAGGGGCGTCATGCACGCCCCTTCTACGTTATAACTTAATTGATAATTTAACGCAGATAAAAAAATAACACTGAGCCATTTTGACTAGGCAATATTTAAAATAATAACAACCAAAATTATAAGACAAGGCAGTCTTAGTAGAAGCGCACACCACACCATTACAAAACATGGTGTGGCAGCATCTCAGATAGAGACATGCGCTTTTAAACCGTGTTATGGGGCCACCATTGCGGTGGTATGCTTAGGCGGCAACCTCCTTGCCGCCTTTTTTAATGCTGACCTTTTCACATAGCTTTCATTCAAACTGGGTTAAATATCACAACTCAGCCATGTAAAATTCATCACATCATTCCTAATTCTTACAATACCAAATAAAGAAGAAATCATTATGATCACTCTTAACAACAAAATTATTCTCATTACCGGCGTGACAGGTGCACTCGGCCAAAGCACAGCCCAATGTTTCCAGCAAGCGGGCGCAACCTTGGCCATCACCGGACGTAATAGCGACAAACTGGCACAGATAGGCACACAATTAGGATTGGGCAGCGAGCATCATGCGCAAGCCTGCGACTTAACGGATGGGCAACAATGCACACAAATGATTGCTGCCATCATAGAACGCTACGGACACATTGACGCTTGTCTCAATGTTGCCGGCGGTTTTGCTATGGGCACCCCCGTCCACCAACTAAAGGATGAAGAACTCAACCACATGTTCAGCATGAACTTTACAAGCACCTTCAATACTTGTCGTGCAGTGTTACCCCATATGATTGCACGCGGGCAAGGCAACATCGTCAACGTCTCAGCACGCGCCGCCCTCGCTGGCAAAGGCAACATGGCGCCTTACTGCATCGCTAAAAGTGCGGTGGTAACACTCACCGAAAGTCTTGCCGCCGAACACCACGCGGATAACATCAACATCAATTGCATACTCCCCGGCACCATCGATACCCCCATCAACCGACAAGATATGCCCAACGCCGACCACAGCACTTGGGTGCCCTGCGAAGACCTCGCCAACACCATGCTATTCCTCACATCACCATTGGCGCAATCCATCAACGGCGCTGTCATACCGGTGGTTGGGAAGAGTTAGATAAAGACAAGGAAATTCATGACGATAGATTCAATAGTGCGACTAAAGAAGATTCGGAATGAAATAAGAGACTCTTTAAAGTTTCTCAGGATAAAAAAATAATATTTAAACCGTTATCGAGGCAGGCGCGGCTAGGCAAAAAGTCGCGAGCAAACGGAGCTTATATACGATAAGTGAGTATTGGGAGCGGCTTTTTAACACCGCCGCGGCAACGCAGATAGGTTTAAAAAGGTTTAAAGTTGGTTCCAGCGCTTCTTACGTCGACTGAATGAAACAATCATCATCCCCACCAACATGCCTGCAAAAAACACGCCTGCACCAGTGATCAGCCATTCGCGATCTTTGTAGGGAGAACGTAGGGCTTCAGTGTGTTGTTCTAGGGTTTTATACTGCTTTTTTTGTTGCGCGAGTTGCGCTTGCAGTTCTTTATTATGTCGTTCTAATGTAATGGGTTTTTCAGCAAGCGCTTGTAATTCAGCTAACTCTCGTTCGAGATCGCTTTTTTGTTTAGCGACTAAGGCGTCAAAGTTATTTTTCAATAATTCATACTCAGCCTTATGTTTGAGGGCGCGTTCACGACCCGCTGGTTGATCCATTAAGTAACGTGTGAGCACCCAGCCTTCGGTACCCGCTTGTGTTTGAATACGAGAGTATTGAGGGTTGCTTTCTAAAACAGTGACCGGTGTGCCACTTTTTAACTGGCGGATGATCTCATGCTGCACTGATTGACCAGTACGCAGCATGATTTCAAATTCATCCGAGACGTATTGAGTTTTAGCTACAACCTGCGTGGCTATTACAGCCATAAGCAATGCCAATATTGTTTGGTTTAAACTATTTCTCATAATTTATTCCATCCTGTTGCTTCATGGCCGATGTCAAAAACGGTCTATAACTCCACTCTTGTTAGTGTATAGCCATCTTTTTCGATGAGGGCGAGAACACCTTTATCACCAAACAAGTGCACCGCGCCGACGGCAATAAAAGTATTACCTAAGCGCATCGGTTTACGCATGTAATGCGCCATGACTATGTTACGGATTTCGATGACATGACGTAAATAGACTTTACGCCATTGTTCATTTTCCTCCGCACGAGGAATGAAGCGCGTGCTGATGGTGTGCATTGCCTCTAGATCTTCTTTTAGGTAAGCATCTAGCATGTCATCAATAATGCCTTGCATGTCATTGTAGCTAGCCACTGTGAATTTCAATAAGGCAACTTGTGCTTCAATCGGCATTTCTTGCAAAGTGACGATAAATTCTTCAATGGATTCGACTTGGTATAATTCTTTCTTTTGATCGCCGGCACGCTCCAATAATGCATAATCTAAGATCACATCATTACTTTTAGCTTTTACAGCAAAACTGCGCATAGCGGCCCATGGGCGCAAGGTACGCACTAAGTCTGATTGCATTCCTAATACATCAACCAATACCTGCTCGATTTCTGCAAAAGTTTCTTCACCGACATAGTTAGCAAGAGAATCACCACGCGGCAAAACCATCTCATGTTTAATTAACTGCCCCCCCTGGTAGGGGTTCCAATAGTGATCACTCGGAAAAGCTTCCATAGCAAAACTCTGTGACTCATCTAGCACGACTGAGATTTTCTTGTAAAGTTCGTTGATGCGAGCATCGTTCATGTGCAAGGTGCCAAAGATGTGCCCAACAAATTCTCCATCTTTTTCGATTTTCCAGAACAATCCATCACGGTATTCTTCTGCTGCCACCACTGACGTACTAATAGTGACTGCCAATGATACTGTCGCCACTAATGTAGCGAGTCGATTCCAGTAAGCTTTCATTGTTATCTCCTAATGATTGTCATCCCCTGTTAGGTGTTGACAATGAGTCAAAAAAAGCCGCTTCAGTCACCTGAAGCAGCTTTTCAAATTGAGCGTTTGTCTAGATGCTCAGCGCATATTTGACAGCTCTAACAACGCCGTGTTGATAACGCAACAGAGTCAATTAGTATTTCCTGAGCGTAGTCGGCACTTTGTCATAATTCGGATTAATTGCCTTATGAGGGCAAGCTTCCACACAAGCGTAACATCGAATGCATTCTTTCTCATCAATGTACAAGGAATTGTAGTAGAGACCCGAGCTGTGTGCAGGTTGTACACGCTCAAAATCCGTAATGCCATTAGCATCGCGCTTGAAGTTAGTGGCTTCCACAATGCAATTATCTGTGGCTTTCACCATTAAACACTCATCACAAAGCACACATTTTTGATTATCAATCACTGGTGCTGGCGAGCGCATATCTTCGAATTTATCGTAGTAGATATCATCCATCGACAAGCCCGCGTCTAATAATGCTTGCACACCATGATCAATCATAGGCGGTGGCCCACAGAAGAAAGCCTTGAGATTGTCGGCAGTGACAACGCCTTTATCTAAGTATTCCTCTTTCATGTGCTGGGTAACAAACCCGCGTGGCCCATCCCAATCACTGTCTTCTGGCTCTTCAGAGAGCACCGTGATGAACTCAAACTTAGAACCCGCTGGCCATTGCTCAGCCATTTTTTTCATCTCATCTAGCAAATAAAGATCTTTTTGCGTACGAGCTCCATAGAAGAAGTAACAATCACGGGCAATGCCTCGAGCTTGTACTTCTTGCGTCAGCGCATTGATGGCACTCATACCACTACCACCGGCAATGCATACCATCGGCTTCATGGAGTCATCCAAACCAAATTTACCCATCGGGCCAGATAATTTCACTTTCTCGCCCTCTCGGTTCTTCTCAGCTAACCAAGCGGATAATTCACCACCAGGCACTAAACGAATAAAGAATGTGTATTCGTTAGGATTTTCTCTTTCCGGTGTTTGCGCGAACGAGTAAGAACGAGGCTTTTGAATGCCTTCGACTTTGATGGTGCCATATTGACCCGCACGTGCACAAAGCTTGTGTGAGCCTTCTGGACAAGTAATCACGACTTCATAAGTATCTTCAGTGAGATTCTTAAACTTAGTGATCACGCCTTCATTACTGAGTACACGCAGCGTTTGAATATCTGGATTCGGCTCGGGGAGCGTTCGAATACGAAAATCAAACGGGTCGTTAAATGTATCTAGCTTGGCCATTAGTTGAATACCCCCGGGTGAATTTCTTCTGCTGTTTTTATAATGTCTTCGTCGGTGGCCTCTACCCCTTGGTTTCTGGGATCTTCGCGCCACTTCTGGATGTAGCCTTCTTTACCACCCCATTCTTCTAGGAGTGTCTGCTTACGCATTTTCTCGTCGGCCTTTTCAACTTCGACTAAACATGAATAGAAAGTTGGACTCTTACCAAAGTCAGTCAACATTTCAGAATTCAGGGCATTGATGTTAACACCTCCCGGCGTGTTACTGCCTTTGAATTGCTTTTGAGTAGAACACATGCCGGATAACATGCCTTCGATGATGACCGCATAAGCATAAGTCTCACCACGATCGTTATACAAACGACATAAATCACCATCTTGCAGGTTACGCTTGGCCGCTTCTTCAGGGCTAAGCTCCACTGTTGGACGTGACATCATGGCTTGCAAACGCGGCACGGCTTGGAATGAGTCGCCAATGAAGTAATGGGAAGCACTACTTAATACTTGAAGAGGATATTGCTCACGCTTAGGATCTTCCTGCCCTTCAATTTCTGGAACATAAGTTGGCAATGGATCAACACCTTCATCTTTCAAAGCTTCACTGTAGATCTCGATTTTGCCGCTAGGTGTGGGCCAACCATTCTTCATAAAGTTACGACGCTCAGACTCTGTGTTTGCGCGCCACCATCCATTCTTTTTCAGGTTTTCAAAAGTAATGCCTTCCATGAGTGGATTGACTTCATCTTGAACCAAGATATCACGAATGATTTCTTCATCAGTTTGAGTGAAAGCATTGTCCGTATCTTTGTCATAGCCCATTTTCTTGGCCAACATACGGAACAGCTCTGAGTTACGCACCGATTCACCCAAAGGTTCAATAATCGGCTCATTCATTACGTAGTACCAGTTACCGTAGGTCGCAACTAAATCTTGACGCTCTAGTTGAGTATCTGCTGGTAATACGATATCCGCGTATTCGCAGGTATCAGTCCAGAAGGTTTCATGGACTGCAACGAACAAGTCATCACGCATGAGTCCATTGCGCACACCGTTTGAGTTTGGTGCACAGTTAGCAGGATCTGAGTTGTATACAAATAAACTCTTAATCGGTGGATCGAGTGGCTCCTCGTCATAGCCGATGTGTTCTGATAATGCACGGCCGACTTGCACCATACTAATCTGACGCTTGGAGGCACGATCACCCAGATCAGGACGATGTAGTTTAGCTAGATCATGACGCAACCACATCTCTTCTAAGTTACCAAAGCTGGCACCCCCTGAACGATGTCGCCATGAACCTGTAATACATGGAAGAGTGAGAATGGCACGGCACATCTGACCCGCATTCTGGTGGCGATTAAGGCCATAGTTAGCTCGAATTACTGCGATCTTAGCGGAGGCGTATTCGGTAGCTAATTTTTCTATATCTGCTGCCGCGACTCCGGTGATGGACTCAACCTTATCTAATGGATAATCCGGCAACTTGGAATTGAGTAACTCTTCCCAACCCACGGTCTGCTCTTTTAGGAAGTCTTCATCATGCATGCCTTTGTCGACAATGACTTTCATCATGCCTAATGCAAGTGCTGCGTCGGTGCCGGGCTTAGGTTGAATATGCCAATCCGCCATCATGGTGGTACGTGTACGACGTGGATCTATCACCACTAACTTGGCACCACGTTCTTTAGCTTCGCGTATGAACGGAATCGCGTGCACACCCGTGCTAACTAAATTAGCCCCCCACAAGATGATGTAATCGGCTTCTTGAGCCGCTTCGTGGATCGATGTATTGGCATGCGCCATGCCATAAGTGTGCAGTCCTGCCCACATGGCCGCGTAAATACAGATGGATTGTTCTAAACGTGCGGCTTCCATCTTGTTCCAAAAGCGTGTGTCCATGGTCCAGTAACCCACCATGCCCATGGTGCCTGAGTAAGAATATGGCTGCACCGCTTCAGAACCATATTTATCAATGGTCTCTTTAAAATTATTGGTAATTGTTTCGAGTGCTTCATCCCAAGAAATTCGCTCAAACTTAGCTCCTGGACCCTTAGGACCCACACGCTTATGAGGATACATTACTCGATTGTCGTTATAGACAAAATCTAGGTAATGATTCACTTTGTTGCACAGGTAGCCACGCGTAATTGGGTGGGTTGGATCGCCCTGTACTCGCACTGCCTTACCGGTGGAATCATCTCGTGTAACCAACATCGAACATGAATCTGGGCAATCATGGGGACAGAATGAATGATGGACTGAATGGCCTTCAGGAACTTTAATGCGTTCACTGACCTCAGTGATTTTAATTTCTTTGATGTCTTGGGACATTAGTGGTGACCTCCGCTCTCTCTGATATCTATTCGATATCACAACATTTATGGTTATTTTTATTCGCTAAGTATACCCCAAAACATACACCAAGCTCATAACTAGAACAACAAAACACTCGAATATTACTGGCTTGTAAAAATTTCTATTTCTTGTTGCGAATGATTCACAACAAAGGCATTTGCTGGCGCCAATCGGCATCATCAATGGTATTTAAATTAGACACAGCGATGCCCAGTAAACGTATGGGCAGATCTTTAACACGCGCGCTTTCCAATAGCTGCGGAATCAAACTGTACAGCTCGGAAGAGGCGGTTAAATAGCTGGCGCAGGAGATACTGCGCGTCACTTGTGAAAAATCATTAAATTTCACTTTCAGTGTCACCGTTTTACCCACCACACCTATGCGAACACAATCACTGATCAGTGTTTCACATTGTCGCTTCAATATCGCTAGCATAGCGTCTACCTTATCCACATCTTGATTAAAGGTGTCCTCCACACTGACCGACTTACGCTCGCGATGCGCCTCGACTGGACGTCGATCAATGGCACGTGCAGCCTCATAGTAAAAACTCGCTGATTTACCAAAAATGGCTTGTAGTTCATCCAGCGTCCACATTAATAAATCCGCACCCGTGTATATTCCATAAGCATGCAACCTTTCCTCGGTAGCCGGACCGATGCCAAAGAACTCTCTTATTCTCAATAATTTAACGAACTCAGGACCTTCTTTTTCAGAGATATAAAACAAACCATCTGGCTTGTCTTTATCTGATCCGATCTTAGCTAATAGCTTGTT
>CAZKDD010000002.1:0-20692 GCA_964551535.1 uncultured Thiotrichales bacterium
TTGTCCACGATTGGACCACCATGTGTATTGATCTTCCTCGTGATTAATTTCACGAAACACATCTACATAGCGTTCTTGATAGAATAACTGATCTAGCCATGCGCGTTCTTCAGGAAGAAAACCAGAGTTCTTTTTATTGCCTTTCCAGTTCTTTAGATCAATTTCTTTATGAGCAATATTCCAGTCGCCACAGATTATATACTCACGTTTGCGTCGTTTGAGTATTTTCATGTGCTGCATAAAAGCTTCCATAAAACGGAATTTAGCTTGTTGGCGCTCATCACCAGATGAACCAGAAGGGGCATATAAAGAGACCACTGCAGTATTTTTAAATTGCAGCTCTAAATAACGTCCTTCGTTATCAAATTCCTCTATGCCTAACTGAGTAATAACTTTTTGCGGCTTATGTTTACTATAGACGGCTACACCACTGTAGCCTTTTTTTATCGCATCGACATACGTGCAATGATAACCCTCAGGGAAAAAAATTGGATTATCGATCAGTTGATCAAGTTGTGCTTTGGTTTCTTGTATACACACGACATCCGCATTTTCCTGAGCTAGCCAATCAAACACACCTTTCTTCGCCGCCGCACGGATACCGTTAGCATTTAAAGAGATTATTTTTACATTCGACACGATAATTTAAAGTAGGGTTATTTAAGAAACATGGCTAAGCATACAGTGCTGCTTCATCATTTGTTAATTAAGATTATTATTCAACCAATAAAGACAATCTATGATTGTTATAGAGAAACACTTACTTTAGCATGCACTCAAGCCACTGACATTATCAAACATGTGAAAAAAATTATGAAAAGCAACGCATTTGTAGAATTTGCATTACAACGTCAAGCCCTGTTATTTGGTGAATTTACACTTAAATCTGGGCGACTGAGCCCTTATTTTTTCAATGCTGGAAAATTCAATCAAGGACAAGATTTTGCCCAATTAGGTGAATATTATGCTCAAACCTTAGTGGATTCTGGCGTGGTTTTTGATGGTTTATTTGGCCCTGCATACAAAGGCATACCGCTTGCGACAGCGGTATCCATTGCTTTACACACCCACCATCAACGTTCTGTAGGTGTGACGTTTAATCGTAAAGAAGCAAAAACACATGGTGAGGCAGGGATGTTGGTCGGTGCTGAATTAACGGGAAAAGTGGTGATCGTGGATGATGTGATTACTGCGGGGACAGCAATTCGTGAGAGCATGGCGATTATTAATGATTCAACAGCCGAATTAGCTGCGGTTATTGTAGCCTTAGATCGACAGGAAAAAGGACCACAAGGTAAAAGTGCGATTCAAGAAATTGAACAAACTTATCAAGTGCCAGTACTGGCAATCGCGCGTTTAGAAGATTTGCTTAGTTTTACACAAAGTCGTGATGATCTTGCACCACAACTTGAAAAGCTCACAGAATACAGACGAGCTTACGGTGTGTAGCGGCTGCGGTATGTGCAGCATAGCCATGATGTCATGTCGGGATGGAGTTGATGATTTGTTGGATAATAGTTTTATCCTTCACCATTAGATGATGCAATGCAGTGCGGGTAATATGGTTTTTAGCTATCGCCCATTGTGAACTCTTGGAAGGTAAGATCATTAAGTCATAGGGCGTTCTGTAACTATGCAGCTGCATGTCATTGAGACGATGTTGTGTCTCTTTTAAGCTGACTAATAATTCACTATTTGGCCGCATATCTTTAGCGCCTTGCCAAAAGAAAAAATACGCCCACCATGAGCCATGATGAGGCCCCGCAATAGCATGAAAAATGTGACAGCGTTGAACACCTTGCAGTTCTTGTAAATACACGCGTGACACCAAGCACCCCATACTGAAACCTATCAGCATAAAGTCCTCTTCATCATTAAGCGTAGAATCGATATAGTCTCGTAGTTTTGAAGCAAGATCTTTGATGCCATAACGTGCACTCGAAGGCGTGAGACTTGGGCAATAACATTGATGACCTTGAGCCTCTAATGCTTTTGCTATAGGAGCTAGGAGTGTGCCACGATCAAAAACCCCATGGATTAATACGACATTCATAATTAAACAGGCATTAGTAAACTTTCATTATTATTGCAGATAACAATGAAAATGTGCACGCCTGTATTTTGATTATGTTAATAATGGCATTAGCCATTAGACGTCATTTTTAAGAACAGTTTAACGCCCGATCAAAGTGCCGACACCTTCATCGGTAAATAGCTCTAGGAGGACTGCGTGTTCAACGCGACCGTCAATAATATGGGCGGTGTGCACGCCCGATTGTATGGCATTGACTGCACAATTGACTTTGGGAATCATGCCGCCATTGATTACGCCCGATTCAATCAGTTCCTGAATGGCTTCAGGAGCAAGCCCAGTGAGTAATTGGTCATCTTTCATCACACCAGAGGTATTAGTGAGTAGTATTAATTTTTCACTGGCCATAACTGAGGCGATACTGGATGCGACAGAATCAGCATTAATATTATAGGTTTGGCCATCTGCACCCACACCAATAGGTGCTATGACTGGAATAATGTCATTGGCAATAAATGTATTGAGTACCGCAGGATTAATTCCGGTGACACTACCAACATGGCCAAGATCGATAATTTCAGAAGTCGATACTTCAGGTGCATCAGGGGATACTTGTAACTGTTTAGCATGGATTAAATCGCCATCTTTCCCTGACATGCCAATGGCTTTGCCACCTTGCTGGTTGATGAGATGAACAATTTCTTTATTCACCTTGCCACCGAGAACCATTTCGACCACATCCATCGTTTCTTGGTCAGTGACGCGCATGCCGTTGACAAATTGACTCTCTTTGCCTAACTTTTCTAATAATGCACCGATTTGTGGTCCCCCACCGTGCACAACTATAGGTTGCAAGCCAACTTGTTTAAGTAACACCATGTCTCGTGCAAAACTCGTTTTTAACGCGGGTTCTGTCATGGCATTACCGCCATACTTCACAACGATGGTCTTACCGGCAAATTTTTGTATATAAGGTAAGGCTTCGCTAAGTACTTTTGCTGTATTTAATGCTTGCTCTGTTTTCATGGTTTAAATCGGTAAATTAAGGCTACTGTCTACGGCTAACATCTGGCATTTAAATTCGTTCTTTATACGAGTAAGTGCGGCTTCTGACTCGGCCTCAAAACGAATCACAATAGAGGGAGTCGTGTTTGATGCTCGCACCAAGCCCCAACCATCAGCAAAATCTGCTCGCATGCCGTCTATGGTTGATACTTCCGCCTGTGCAAATGAACAAGACTCAACAAAGCGTTGAATAAATTCATGTTGCTGGCCATCGTGTGCTAAGTGTACAACAATTTCAGGTGTATTGATGTCATTAGGTAATTGAGAGAACATTGTGCTGGCAGCTTGTGTTTGTTTGGCCATGATTTCCAGCATGCGCGCTGCCGCATATAAGCCATCGTCAAAACCAAACCAACGTTCTTTGAAGAAGATATGACCACTCATTTCACCAGCAAGTAGTGCGCCGGTTTCTTTCATTTTCTTTTTCATGAAAGAATGACCCGTTTTCCACATGGTAGCTTTGCCACCCGCTTGTTCGATGTAGTGAGCT
Source organism: uncultured Thiotrichales bacterium (assembly GCA_964551535.1). Classification (GTDB taxonomy): domain Bacteria; phylum Pseudomonadota; class Gammaproteobacteria; order UBA4575; family UBA4575; genus UBA1858. The sequence continues at coordinate 3,588 of CAZKDD010000002.1, forward strand.
AAATTACGCGTGGACTTCACATCGAATATAATTTCTGCGCCAGGATGACGAGAGAGTACATCCTTGGCATACAACATCATCTGACGATCTGGAAATAATATCTGTCCTTGATCATCGATAATACCAACGCGATCACCATCACCATCAAAGGCTAATCCCAAATCTAATGAATGGGTGTTCACTGTATTAATAAGATCATCTAAGTTTTCAACTTCGCTAGGATTAGGATGATGATTTGGGAACGTACCATCAATTTCACAATATAGTTCTGTGACCTGACAGCCGAGTTGTTGGAACAACTTAAGTGCGCTGGGTCCTGCAACCCCATTACCACAGTCGACAGCAATCTTCAGTGGGCGCTCTAATTGGATATCCGCAGTAATCCTATTGATGTAAGCATCTAGCACATCGACACGTTCACAATGCCCCTGCCCTTGCGCGAAATCACCCGCTAAGATGCATTGCTGTATGGCTTGAATCTGCTCTCCGAACAGGGTGTTTTCCGCCATAACCATCTTAATGCCATTGTATTCGGGAGGATTATGGCTGCCGGTGATCATTAACCCCGAGCCTGTTTGGCAATGGTGAGTGGCAAAATATAAAACTGGAGTGGGGACTTCACCAATATCGATAACGTCGACCCCTGCAGACATTAAACCGGCAATGAGGCTGTGGGCTAACTCGGGGCTGGTGAGGCGGCCATCACGACCAACAACCACGCGTTTACATTGCGGATATAAGGTTGCTAGCGCTTGTCCGATAAGGTGCACGACGTCTGGGCGTAAGTGTGTGTCGACAACACCACGAATATCATAGGCCTTAAAAATTCCCGGAAAAATGTTTGCGTTCACATCCATACTCATACTTTTATCACTGCGCTTGGGCGTTGAGCTTATTGCTGCCTTTATTGCTGTCCTGTGTGGCCAAAGCCACCTTCACCACGATCACTGCTGGTAAATTCTTCTACTACCTCAAAGTCTGCTTGTACAACGGGTACGAATACCAATTGGGCGATGCGGTCACCAGGCTCAACCGTAAAAGATTGATTACCACGATTCCACATAGATACCATTAATGGCCCTTGATAGTCTGAGTCGATTAAACCGACTAAGTTACCAAGAACGATGCCGTGTTTATGACCTAATCCAGAACGTGGAAGAATGACGGCAGCCAAGGCAGGGTCATCAATAAAAATTGAAATGCCTGTAGGTATTAAAATCGTTTCTCCAGGAGCAACTTCAGTAGTGGATTCAACACAAGCGCGCAAGTCTAATCCCGCAGAGCCTTGAGTGGCGTAATTAGGTAATGGAAAATCATTGCCGATACGAGTATCTAATATTTTGAGTTTAATTTTGTTGCGTATGAATTGGTCTGACATTATCACGAGTCTTTTGAGTAAAGGTTGAAATAAGCTGAATAATTTTGCGTGCTAATTGAGGCTTGCGGACTCTATCTACAGTTACATTGCCCTCAGGCCAAATAATTTCAGCAGCGTTATAGTCACTTTCAAATCCTTGCCCAGAGAGTCCAACCTGATTAGCTACAATCATATCAAGAGATTTCTGCTGCAATTTATTTTTTGCATATGCGGCTACATTATTAGTTTCTGCCGCAAAGCCAACACAGAAACAATCAGGGTAAAGAAGTTTAACTTGCTTAACAATATCTTGGGTTTTGACACATTCGATGACCAGCTCATCTGTGTGTTTCTTTATCTTGTTCGCATGTGGATGACTAGGTGTGTAGTCGGCCACAGCAGCACAGGCAATAAAGATATCCGCTTGTGTGATGTAGTGCATAGTGGCTTCATACATCTGTGCGGCAGTCTCAACCGGATGATAGTTTGCACGTGAATTTTTTTGACAATGTGTTGGTCCAGTGATCACTTGTACTTGGGCGCCCGCTTCGACAGCAGCATCTGCAATCGCATAGCCCATTTTTCCTGAAGAGCGATTACTTAAATAGCGCACAGGGTCAATGGGCTCCAGCGTTGGGCCGGCAGTAATCACCACCTTTTTCGCATGTAAGGCTTGGTGCTGAAACACACCCACACAGCTTTCAACCAATTGCTCGGGCTCTAGCATGCGACCACTGCCGTTTTCACCGCAGGCTTGTAATCCTTCAGCTGGACCGAAAATGTATATGCCCCGTTGTTGGCAAACTTGTAGATGTTTTTGTGTAGCAGGGTGATGCCACATGGCTTGATTCATGGCGGGTGCAATCGCTAAATGACCCTCATGGGCAAGACATAAAGTGGTGACGAAGCTATCAGCATCGCCTTGACTGATCTTTGCTATGACATTGGCGGTGGCGGGTGCCACTAAAATTAAGTCTGACCATCGAGCGAGAGCAATATGGTCCATGCCAGCGGGATCAAGATCACCGCTGTCCTGCATATACACAGGATGACCTGATAACGCTTGGAAGGTTCGTGCAGTAACAAATTCGGTTGCACTTTCCGTCATCGTGACGCGTACTTGTGCGCCAACCCTTTGCAGAGCACGAACTAATTCGGCACTCTTATAAGCGGCTATTCCACCACATACGGCGACGACAATATTTTTTCCAATTAAATTCATAGAGTGAGTTTACCAGAAACCCACAGCAAACTGACTAATATTAAAGCCATGTTAAAAACTTTGCCTAAAGAAAGCCGTCCGCGTGAAAAGTTAATTCAACGCGGCGCTAAAAGTTTAAGTGATGCGGAGTTACTCGCGGTGATGTTACGTACCGGATATGCGGGCAAAAATGTATTGAGTATGGCAGAAGAGTTATTGGCTCATTATCAGAGTTTTGCGCAGTTACTTAATGTGTCTTATGAGGATGTGTCTCATATTAAAGGTCTAGGGATGGTGAAATACACACAGATCTGTGCCATGCGTGAAATAGTTGAACGCAGTTTGATGCATGGATTATCAAAGAAAAGTGTTCTTGATAGTTCAAAGGTTTGCAGTCGCTATTTAAAATTAGTCATGGCCAATTATGAACATGAGGTATTTGCTTGTTTGTTATTAGATACTCAACATCAACTACTACATTTTGAAAAATTATTTGAAGGCACACTTAATAGTGCTTGTGTTTATCCTCGTGAAGTCATTAAGTCTGTGCTCAGAGTGAATGCGGCCGCTGTAATTTTTGCCCACAACCACCCCTCTGGAGATTGTCAACCCAGTCAGGCAGATTTACACATCACTCAACGCTTAAAAAAAGCGCTAGCCTTGATTGATGTCAAAGTGCTCGATCATATTATTGTCGGTGATGATACTTACTCGATGGCAGATCATGGTCAGTGTTAGTTCAGAGATCATACATAGGATGAATTGATCTCTAACAAACTGGAGACCAGACAGTCGATTTGATCGGTGTTATGTTCACTGCTGAGCGTAATTCTTAGGCGCGAACTATTTTTGGGGACAGTGGGTGGGCGTATGGCGATAACCAAACAGCCACGAGTTTCTAATGCTTGGCTGTATGCAATAGTTTTTTCATTTGAGCCTAAGATGATAGATTGAATAGCACTGTCTGAAGGAAGTAAATGTAAATCACTGTCGGCAAGTGCGCGGCGAAAATAGTCTATGTTGGCATGTAAGCGAGCGCGGCGGTCTGGTTCATCGCAGATAATTTGTAAGCTTTGACTGGCGGCAGCGGCTAGGCTAGGTGCAAGTGCAGTGGTAAATATCATGCTGCGGGCTTTTTGTATGAGGTAATCTATTAACATGGCATTGCCAGCAACAAAAGCACCACCACTACCAAAGGCTTTGCCAAAAGTGCCAATCAAAATATCAACTTTTTGACTAGAAATATTTTGAGCTTCGAGACTGCCACGGCCATGTTCACCAAGCACACCAATGCCATGAGCATCATCAACGATCATTAAGGCGTCATGCTGTTGACATTGAGCCACCAGCGCAGCGATTGGCGCACTACTCCCCTCCATACTGAATACGCCATCGGTGACCACTAATGCATTGTTATAGTGACTGGTGGATAGCAAGGACTCCAGATGATCCACATCTGCGTGACGATAGCGCTGCAAGTTTGCTGCTGAGGATTGTGCAGCATCAATCAAAGAGGCGTGATTGAGTTTATCACCGAAAATAACATCATGACGCTTAGTGAGTGCACTCAGTACACCTAAATTAGCCAAGTAACCAGAGCTGAATAAAACCACTTTCTCGGTTTGTAAGAAATCAGCAAGTTGTTCCTCACAGGCTGCATGTGCGACTGAGTAACCATTAATATGTTGCGATGCACCGCTGCCAACACCAAACTGATCTATGGCTTTTTTCGCGGCTTCACATACTAATGGATGATGTGCTAGGCCTAAATAATCATTGCTACAAAAATTGTGGAAGCGTTGTCCGTCGATTTTAACCAGATGTGATTGTGGACTCGCCATGCACCGTCTAACGCGATAGCTATGTTGTTGCTTTAATTTTTGTAGTTCCTCATTCCAATTAGCCATGTTTGTTGATATCCACCCATAGCCAGTTAGTGATGATTGTGAGCCTCTAAAGTCATGCCTAAACGCTCAAATAGTTGCAGGTCATGCTGAGTATCCGGGTTGGGAGTAGTTAATAGTTTTTCACCAAAAAATACTGAGTTGGCACCGGCATGAAAACATAATGCTTGCATCGCATCATTCATGGATTCGCGTCCAGCAGATAGGCGTATGTATGTTTCTGGAATCATGATACGGGTGGTAGCGATCATGCGGACAAATTCAATGGGGTCGAGTTCTGGTGTGCCGTATAACGGCGTGCCTTCAACTTGTACTAAGAGATTGATTGGGACGGATTGTGGTTGTGGTTGCATATTTGCCAATTGCACAATCAATCCGGCGCGTGATTCGCGAGTTTCACCCATGCCAAGAATACCACCACAACAGACATTGATTCCCGAGTTGCGCACATTCTCTAGTGTGTCTAATCGGTCTTGATAATCGCGCGTGGTGATCACTTCCCCATAGAATTCAGGAGACGTGTCAAGATTATGATTATAGTAATCTAATCCAACTTCCGCTAAGCGCTGTGATTGACGTTCTGTCAACATGCCCAAGGTGACGCAGGTTTCAAGATCGTGTGATTGAACTTCCTGAATCATAGCAATGACAGATTCTAGATCTTGATCCGAGGGATTACGCCAGGCAGCGCCCATACAAAAACGTGTCGCACCTTGTTCTTTAGCGCCCAGTGCAGCAGCACGTACTTCTTCTATAGTGAGTAAGCGCTCACGTTCGATACCGGTGTCATAGAGCGCACTTTGTGGACAATATGCACAATCCTCACTGCAAGAGCCTGTTTTAATCGAGAGCAGAGTGCTAGCTTGTAAGCTATTCGGGTTATGGTGGCGACGATGAACGCTCTGTGCCTCAAACACCAGATCATTAAATGGGCGAGAAAATATTTCTAGGGTCTCTTGCAGCGTCCAGACTTTGTTACTCATAGTGGGCAAATTTGGGTAATTGATTATGGTCTCAGTCTAAACGCCATACCGCTGTTGTCAAATGAATAAACGATCAAAATTTTACAAGTTTAAACGAGAATTAATTCATTATGTTTATCCTTGGCAATGTAAAATTTGTGCAGCGAGATGTGAGACTAGTGCTGAGCAGGGTATTTGTGCACGTTGTCAGCCTACTCTGCCATACCATAAGCAACAGCATGAGCAAGTATGTGGGTGTTGTGCGACTGAATTAGCAGCTACGTCAGTTGAGGATGACTCAATTTGTGGACAGTGCCTAAGCCATCCGCCTTATTTTGATCATGTCTATGCGTGCTTTTGGTATCGTGAACCGATCAATGGGCTGATCAGTGAGCTTAAGTATCATCAATGCTGGGAGAATTTATCTTGTTTAATGGCCTTGTATGCGCAGCGTTGCCCACCTATTCCTGAGCATGCACAGATTTTAGCCATACCCAGTCATCCACGCCGTGTGCGTGAGCGTGGTTTCAATGTCGTGAATCAATGCGTACGCAGTTGGCGTAGTTATCAGACCTTTGATTACTCATTGAATAGTCTTGTGCGTACTCATCACACTACCACGCAAACTGGCATGACCCGTGCACAACGTATGACCAACATGCGCAATGTTTTTGCGCTGCGTAAACCTTTGCGATCAGATGAGATCATAGTATTTGACGATGTGATGACAACCGGCACTACCGCGAATGAGTGCGCTAGAGTGATCAAGCAGGCAGGAGCAAAACGCGTTGAAATATGGTGTTTAGCACGCGCTTAACTTATACGACTGCCAATGGCTAGCAATAGCTGGATGATAGGACCGGAAAATAAATTTTGGTGTAGGTTGAATTAAACATTCATTTGTAAACTGACAAACAAACCTATAAATACCAGCATCCCAACATAATGATTATTAAGAAAAGCTTTGAGACATTGTTCTGGATGGTGTTGTTTGATCAAATTTTGTTGATAAATAAATAACAGGGCAACGATGACTAAACTAATGAAATAACTGCTGTTTAAAGAAAGTTGTCGTCCGATGATAAATAACAGTAACCAACTGCCGAGTTGTAATAAAGCGATGATAATACGATCCGCCCCAGCAAATAAAATAGCGGTTGATTTCACGCCTATTTTCAAGTCATGTTCACGATCGCTGATGCCATACATAGTGTCGTATGCCGTTGTCCACAGTAGGTTACTGGCAAATAACATCCAAGCAATGTGTGGGGGATGACTATTAGTATAGGCGACGAAGGCCATTGGGATGGCCCATGCAAAAGCACAACCTAGATGCACTTGAGGGAAATAATGATAACGCTTTGTGAATGGATAACTGGCTGCTAGTGCAACAGCGACGACAGCGTAACTTAGAGTTAATTGATTAAGTGTTAGCCATGCGAGCAAAAATGCACATGCACTCAAAATTACAAATATCCATAGTGCTTCGGATGCGCTAACGCGACCGGAGACGATAGGTCGATGTTGTGTGCGTTCGACATGACCATCAAAATGACGATCAGCAAAATCATTGATGGCACATCCAGCAGAGCGCATTAAAATCACTCCCACAATGAACACAGTTATGATGGTAACATCGTGCTGTCCATTAGCAGCAATCATCAATGCCCACAGGGTTGGCCATAACAACAAATAAATACCTATCGGCTTATCTAGACGAATGAGTTCTGCGTAAGCTTTGAGTTTAGAATTTTCTTGTTTCATTGTTGTGTTATTCGTGTAGTCATCTGAACATTGATGGATTTTGAGCTCGTAGTTTGAATGGATAAAGAATTAGTAGATAACACATCAATTAAGTTTAGGGAGTTTAGCGCATAATGACTATACGAACATTTCAAAATCATCAGCCGGCGATCGATACTAGCGCATTTGTGGATGAAACAGCTTTAGTTATAGGTCAAGTTACACTGGGCAAAGATAGCTCAGTATGGCCGATGACGGTTATACGTGGTGACATTAACACAGTCACTATCGGTGAACGCACTAATATTCAAGATGGAACTATTTGTCATGTGTCCCATGATGGCCCGTACAGCCCGGGCGGCGCACGTTTGACGATAGGCAATGATGTGACTGTGGGACACTCTGTAGTATTGCATGCCTGTACTCTTGAAGATCATTGCTTGATAGGTATTGGCTCCGTGGTATTGGATAAAGCAATTGTCCGTAAACACGTTATTTTAGGCGCAGGGTCATTAGTGCCGGGGGGAAAAGAGCTGCAAAGTGGTTATTTATATATGGGACGTCCGGCTAAACAAATTCGTGCTTTAACAGAGCAAGAAATAGCCTCGTTAGATTACTCAGCTCAACATTATGTGAAAGTAAAAAATATGCACAAAAATATGCATAAGGGTTGAGGCGTATCATTCAGGGCGTAATAATTTAAATACGGGCTGTGTCTCTGGTCTAACACCACGCCAAATGGCATAAGACTCTGCAGCCTGCTCAATCAACATGCCGATACCATCACAACTAGCGCGTACTCCTTGCTGTTGTGCCCACTGCATAAATACCGTCGCACTATCGCTATAAGCCAGGTCGTAGCATAAGCTGTGAGCACCGACTATGCACTTGGGTATGGGTGGGAGTTGTTGGCTGAGGCTGGCCGAGGTGGCATTAATAACGACATCAAAGCCAGTGACTGGATGATCAGATAATTGCTCATAGTGGCAGGCACTGATATTTCCCTGTGATGAGAATAGATCGGTTAAGGCGATGGCTTTTTCTAATGTGCGATTGGCTATAACTATGTGTTCAGGCTGTTGTAATAGTAACGGTAACAGAATGCCACGCACTGAGCCGCCAGCACCTAAAATTAGAATAGTGCGATTTTTTAAATCCACTTGTTGATTGTGTGTGAGATCACGAAGTAGACCAATACCGTCGGTATTAGAGCCTAGCCACTGTCCTTGGGTATTGAAGCGAATAGTGTTGACCGCTTGAGCCGCTTGAGCATAATCATCACAATCTACACAGTGATGATAAGCGTCGATTTTAAAAGGCAGGGTGACATTCAGCCCTACTCCGCCCTGCGCATGAAAGTGATTGACATCGGCGATGAAATTTGAGGTTTCACTGAGTAGGCGCTGATATTCAATGTGCACGCCCTCTTGCTGAGCAAAAGCCTGATGAATAATTGGTGATTTACTGTGTTGGATGGGGTTTCCAATGACGGCATATTTGTTCACAGACGAAGATAGTGTAATTTTTAAAACACGATATTAACATGAGTTAAGCAACATCGGCGCTTGATATTACGGGTGTATATGCATACTTCATATGTGCATCAGAGAGCTTCGAAATGATCCTCTGATAATTTTACGCTGCCATCATCTTGTCGTATCCACATTTCTTTGTGAATAACCCCAGATGCTTTGTTCATGCTCCAGTTGGCCGTCAACACCGCTTGTTGTTCGTTGATTACTTTGATTTGAGGATTTATGTAGTTGATGTCACGATAACCATCTTCGATGATTTGTCGCCAGAATGTGAGGATGGTGTCTTTGCCACAATAAATGCCAAATGGAATAGCTTGCATAATGGCATCGTCTTCATAAAAATCTGCACAGCTGACGGCATCGCCATCATTGAATGCACCTTGCCAATCACGACTGGCTTTTTCAACGGCTTCTTGTAAAAGTAATTTGCTCATGGAGCCCTCCCTTTAACCCAACTTATTTTATGGTAAGTTAGTATTGAAGCGTCCCCATCAACAAGATGTCTAACAGTGAATATAAATTAATTTACCATAAGCTGAAGACAGATTAAATCAATGTAGTTTGACTCGAGCTTCAGTTCTACGCGTGATCATACGAGACAGTGTGAGCAAAGCTGTGCTCCAAAATCCATGCACAGCCATGAGGTGAAATTTATATAATGACTGATACATCAGTCCTGCTATCACACCTTCTATAAATAGCCGTCCACCAGTAATGGCTCCCATTAAACTACCAATAGTCGTGTATGCACCGAGATGAACCAAAGAACCATAATCACGATAGGTGTATTTTGGCAGTTGATCATTACCATTGACACGATGCTTGATACTAGTCACTAATAAAGAAGCTTGTTGATGGGCTGCTTGTGCGCGTGGTGGAACGCTTAATGGTTCATGCCCTAACCAAGGACAGCTTGCACAATCACCAAATGCGAAAATATTTTTATCTAAGGTCGTTTGTAATGTGTCAGTAACCAGCAGTTGATTGATGCTATTGCTTTCAAGCCCATCTAAATTGTTGAGGAAGTCAGGTGCTTTTATGCCTGCCGCCCATATCACCAGTTCAGAGGCAATAAATTGACCACTCTGAGTGCTTACACCCTGATGGCTGACTTCTGTGACTCGTTCACCCAGATAGAGTTTAATATTTAATTTGAGTAGTTCGTTTTGAACAGCTGTGGATATTTGTTCAGGCAATCCGGGTAATAGTCGTTCACTGACATCAATTAATGAAATTTCTATGTCTTTGTCAGGGTCAATTTTATTTAAACCATAGGCCGTCAATTCACGTGTTGTATTATGTAACTCTGCGGCAAGTTCCACACCAGTGGCGCCGGCTCCGACTATGGCGACTTGTAATTGTCCTGGTCGTAAAGGCTCACTCTGGGTTTGCGCGCGTATCAATGAGTTGTGGATGAGTCGATGTAATTTTTCAGCTTGGTCTTGAGTATCTAAAGCCTTTGCATATTTACGCACCCCTGGTATGCCAAAGTCGTTAGTCATACTCCCTACCGCGAGCACTAGCGTGTCATAGTTAAAGGTACGACGAGGTATGACTTCATATCCATCTTCATCAAAGTTTGGAGCGATAGAAATTTCCTGTTTGACTCTATCTAAACGATCCATATTGCCCAACCGAAACTCAAAATGGTGCCAATGAGCTTGGGCAAAATAGACTAATTCATGACGTTCAGGATTCATACTGCCAGCGGCTATTTCATGCAGTAAAGGTTTCCAAACATGGGTTTTAGATTTATCGATAAGAGTGATTTGAGCTTTGCCTGTGCGACCTAAGCGATGACCAAGTTTTGTGGCCAATTCAAGGCCGCCGGCGCCACCACCTACGATGACGATGTGATGTAACGAATTATCTTTCATATGCCTGGCTAATAAGTTTAGAGTCGACTAGATATGAATTTTGGGGTTCATAGTAAGCATACAGCATGTCAATTGTATGAATCGCAATTATATATGTAAATTGACAATTATTGTGCTTATTTATTTCTATTCTTTAGCCTAATGCTCTATAGAGTGGTGTTATGTGTGACCTTTTATTTTATGGTGTTGAAATCACAATTTTTAACCAACATATTGCGAGCATATCTCTCTTTGCATGGCTCATGGTTAGCAGGCAAAGGCTCCAACCTGAAATGTTGAACTGTGTGGATATAAAATAGATGATCATGACTTTTTCAGCCAAGCTGGCCGCTAGCGAAAATATACAGCGGTCTGGTAAAGCCAGTTTGTTTGATTAGTTTTTTCGATATGTCTATTTCGATTGGTTGATGGTGTTTAGTTATGTAGTTTAGATGTGTAGTTTAGTTTGAGCCTGATAAGACATGATGATTATTTAATCTGCTAACCACATAGCAACATCTTTTGCATAGTAGCTCAAGATGGCATCTGCACCTGCACGTTTCATGCTGACTAATGTTTCCAGTACACACGCGCGCTCATCTAACCAGCCATTTTGTGCCGCTGCTTTTAACATGGCATATTCACCACTGACTTGATAAACAAAAGTTGGCATTGCACATTCTAATTTAATACGTTGAACAATATCTAAATATGGAAGCCCGGGTTTAATCATCACCATATCTGCGCCTTCGTCGATATCCAGTTGCACTTCACGCAGTGCCTCATCACTGTTAGCAGGGTCCATCTGATAAGTATATTTATTGCCTGCACCAAGATTGCTCGCTGAACCGACAGCATCTCGAAATGGCCCATAAAAACTAGAAGCATATTTAGCCGCATAGGAGAGGATGAGGGTATTTATATGCCCCTGACTCTCAAGTTCGTTGCGAATCATGCCTACTCGTCCATCCATCATGTCCGAGGGTGCGACGATATCTGCACCGGCTTGAGCATGTGAAATGGCTTGTTGGACTAACACATCGATAGTTTGATCATTGATGACATAGCCAGCATCATCAATTAGTCCATCTTGGCCATGAGAGGTGAAAGGATCGAGTGCAACATCTGTAATCACTCCTATTTCTGGTGCGTTGTCCTTGATGGTTTTTACGGCACGCTGCGCTAATCCATCTGGATTGTAAGCTTCTTCAGCGGATAGAGATTTTTTATCATCAGCAACAACAGGAAATAATGCGATGGCAGGGATGCCCAGCGCCTGTAGTTGTTTTGCCTCTGTTGCTAATTGATCGAGGCTTAATCGTTCAATACCGGGCATAGAGGGTATAGCTTGTCTTTCATGCTTGCCTTCTATAACGAATATCGGATAGATGAGGTCTGAGGGAGAAAGGGTATTCTCACGCATGAGATCACGACTAAATTTTTTGGCGCGCATGCGACGCATACGGGTAACAGGAAAATAGCTCACAAAAAATCCTTTTAGTGTCATTTGTTTGACACTGGTTTATCTAAGCACAGCCTACACTCAAAATAAACACACCACGGGCATATAAGATCACAGTGCTATCGAATGAGTTGCTTAGCTGCTTAGTTTAAGTATCTAGTCTAGTTGTCTGGATTTAACCAATCTCTTGGTTTGAGGTAGTTTTCATACAAATCTGCCTCTGCGCTACCAGCCTCTGGTGTCCAATTATACTCCCATCGGACTTGTGGTGGCAGTGACATCAAAATGGATTCTGTTCGGCCACCGGATTGTAAGCCAAACAAAGTGCCGCGATCATAGACCAAATTGAATTCAACATAGCGCCCTCGGCGATAAAGTTGAAAATTGCGCTCATGCTCACTGTAGGGATGATCGGCACGACGTTTAACAATGGGCGTATAGGCTGGAAGGAAGTGATCACCAACACTACGTGTAAAAGCAAAACTAGTATCGAAGTCAGGTTCATTCAGGTCGTCAAAAAACAATCCCCCAACACCTCGAGTTTCTTGGCGATGTGGAAGATAAAAGTATCGATCACACCAAGCCTTATATTGATTATAGCTATCAGGTGCAAAGCCTTCACAAGCCGCTTTAGCAGTTTTATGCCAATGTATAGCATCCTCCATAAAAGGATAATAAGGGGTAAGGTCAAAGCCGCCGCCAAACCACCAGATAGGCTCACCTTGTTCTGGCTCAGCATGAAAAAAACGCACGTTACAGTGTGTGGTTGGAACGTAAGGATTGCGAGGGTGTAGAACCAGAGAAACCCCAGCGGCTTCAAAACTGCAACCCGCTAATTCTGGGCGCTGTAATGTCGCGGCTTTAGGAAGCTCTGCACCTTGCACGCGTGATAAATTGACACCAGCCTGTTCAAAGATTTGACCTTCACGTAGCACGCGACTGCGTCCACCACCGCCCTCTTCACGCGACCAATTGTCTTCTTTGAAATCACTGCCATCTATAGAAGAAATATTTTCACAGATGTTATCTTGAAGAGATTCTAAATATTCAACGACGGCATTTAGGTCAGGCGATGTTTTCATGCTTTGATTTTTTATGGCTTATGCTCTTATTACTTTTTGTGTCGACAAGTCGATAATACGACTCGCCTGTCCAGTACCTGCGATAGAGTCAGTTTCGATGTAATCTATCTGTGGTCCAAATAGTGTGCGGCAAATATGGGCATCATTGCAAATGTCTTGCTGGCTTATATTGCAGCTAGTAGAGGCAATAGGCCCAATTTCGTGGCAAATCTGAGATACGGTGGGATGTTGGCTTATGCGCACTGCGATTTTAGTGTGTTGCCCAATCAAGCTCGCAGGTAAATGGGGTTTTGCATTGACTAAGTAAGTCGTGGGATGTGTATGTGGGTGATTGAGTTGTTTGAGTTCATCAGCTGTGCATTCAATAAAGTCATTGAGTTGTTGGCAACTTGAAGCTAAGAGGATAAAACCACGTCCTATATCACGTTGTTTAAGATGAGCGAGTCTTTGCAAACTCGCCTCCTGAGGGAGGCAAGCTAGTCCAAATACGGTGTCTGTTTGGTGGGCAATGATTCCACCTTGTAACAATACATGGGTAAGTATGTGTAACGATGAGGCCATGAGGCAGATACTTAATCGTCAGTTTTTTTTGCGGCTTTCTTTTTGGGTGCCGCTTTCTTTTTAGCGGTTTTTTTCTTAGCCGTTTTCTTTTTGGGCGCGGCTTTTTTTCTTACAATTTTTTTCTTGGCGACTTTCTTTTTGCCACGACCTTTACGGACAGGGGCAGCCGCGAGAAGTTCTAAGCACTGTTCTAAATTAAGTGAATCAGGTTCTATATCTTTTGGAATTTTAGCGTTCTTATTACCGTCGGTGATGTAAGGTCCATAGCGACCATTAAGAACTTGTATGCCCTCTTCTTCAAATTCTTTGATGAATTTATTCGCATCTTCTTCTTTTTTCTTGGCAATAAACTCCAATGCCAAGTCTAATTCTATGGTGTAAGGGTCTTCACCTTTGATCGATACATATTTACTTCCATATTTCACATAGGGGCCAAAGCGACCGACACTGGCCAGCACTTTCTCACCTTCGGGTGTTTCTCCTAAATCACGTGGAAGTTTAAATAATTCCAGCGCTTCTTCTAGCGTGATTTTATCCATTTTCTGGCCTGGCATAAGCCCAGCAAACAGTGGCTTTTCTTCATCTTCCTTAGTGCCTATTTGCACAAATGGCCCATAACGGCCCATCCTTACACTGATGGGTTTGCCTGATTTGGGATGCGTGCCAAGATCGCGAGCCTCAATGGCTTCTTCACGTGTCACAGAGACTTCTTTGTCTTTAACAAGGCTTTCAAAAGGCGTCCAGAAAGATTCCATAACAGGAATCCAAGCTTTTTCTCCTCGAGATATTTCGTCTAATTCATCTTCAAGGTGAGCAGTAAAATCGTAATCGACATACTGAGTGAAATGTTTGGTTAGGAATCGATTCAGCAAACGCCCCATGTCGGTGGGGAAAAAAGTGCGATTCTCTATCTCTGCGTATTGTTTGCTAGAAATTCGGTCGATAATTGAAGCATAGGTGGAGGGCCGGCCAATACCATATTCTTCAAGAGCTTTGACCAATGAGGCTTCTGTGTAGCGACTTGGTGGGGATGTGAAATGTTGTTCACAGCGAATCTCTTGCAGATCGACGCGGTCACCCACTTCCATAGGTGGAAGTATATTATCTCGGTCTTGTTGGTCGAGTAAGGTGAAACCTTTGACTTTAATACTTGAACCATTGGCACGAAAAACATGTTCGGGACTGCCTGCATGGAGTTCAATGGCGACTTGATCATAAACGGCATGAACCATTTGGCTGGCGACCGTGCGTTTCCAGATTAGATCATAGAGCTTGTATTGTTCTTCGTTGAGCTCACCTTTTAATTGTTCTGGTAGCTTGAGTGTAGAGGTAGGACGAATAGCTTCGTGCGCCTCTTGTGCATTTTTAGATTTAGTTTTAAAAATGCGGATGCTATCCGGCAAATTGTCTTTGCCATATTTGTTTTCAATGAGGTGACGAATTTCAGTGATGGCGTCATTCGACAATGTCACTGAGTCTGTTCTCATATAAGTAATATGTCCCGCTTCATATAGTCTTTGTGCAACTGACATGGTTCTTTTGGCTGAGAACTTTAAGTAGCTGACGGCGCGTTGTTGTAATGTGGACGTTGTGAATGGAGGGGGTGGATTGCTTTTGCGTTCTTTTTTATCAATTTTTCCGACCAGTAGCTGTCCGTCTGATGCTTCAGACAGTGTTTTATGTGCCTCTTGTGCGAGGGCATCGGTGTTAATGTCAAATTGATCTAGTTTATGGCCTTTATAATGTGTCAGCTTAGCTATGAACTGTTCAGAAGATTTTTTGCAATCAGCTTCTATCTTCCAATACTCTTGGGGGACGAATTTATCAATTTCATCCTCACGCTCACACAATAAGCGTAATGCTGGACTTTGAACACGACCAGCCGACAGGCCGGGTTTAATTTTTTTCCATAGTAGAGGAGATAAGTTGAAGCCCACTAAATGGTCTATTGCACGACGCGCTTGTTGAGCTGCGATTAAATCCCCGGCGAGATGTCGAGGATTATCTATTGCTTCTTGAACGGCAGATTTTGTGATTTCATAAAACACCACTCGATGCACATTTTTATCACCAATAAGGCCGCGTTCTTGGAGTATTTCATGTAAGTGCCATGAAATGGCTTCTCCCTCACGATCGGGGTCTGTCGCCAGATAGAGTGCATCCGCTTTTTTCAGTTCTTTAACTATGGCTTGTATTTTTGATTCTTTATCTTCCTGTACTTCATATTTCATGGCGAAGTTATCTGTCGGATCAACGGCGTCATTTTTTCCGATTAGATCTCGCACATGGCCATATGAGGCAAGCACTTTAAAGTCCTTGCCCAAATATTTTTCTATGGTTTTCGCTTTAGCGGTCGACTCAACGATGACGAGGTTTTTGCTCATCTGATATTTCGCATTTTAGATAGTTGTTCTAGTGTATCTGAGACGATGATAAATCCATGATCACGTCTTCTAACCAATGATAAGGAATATCCGCTCCCGATATATTATTGAGTACTATTAAACATACCCACTTGAGCTGATCAAGAGAAATTTCATCGGTTTCTAATGCCAGTACTCTATCGATGATTAGCTCACGGCTGGCAGGGGTGAGGATTTGCATTTGTTCCAAATCCATTAAGTATCCCTGACAAGCAGTATCTAGTTTTTTGGTCTCTTTGAGACTGTAGATTCGAGTTGTGGTGTGTTTAGGCGCACTCAAAGATAGATCGTCATAGGATGTGGGTAAATCTGCCAACCAATTAAACGCTTTTTCAACCTCACTGTGCTCGAAGCCGACGTCGACTAATTCTTCCAATAGCGTGTCACGGTTGAATAAGGCGTCCGCTTCCTCGAAGTAACTCTCGAACATGTAAGTTAATACATCCAACACATTTTCTTTCATTATTTACTATCCGTTGTAGATCGTGAATACAGGCCGTTGATATCGCATATCACTATGCCCGCCATCTCGAGCATTACCAGCATGGAGGAAACTTTCTCTGGGGTCAATCCACTTTTTTTGATTAACTCGTTCACCGATATGGGGGTGTAATCGAATAGTTCAAGTAGGCGATTAGGGTAACCATTGTTATCTACAGGCTGAATATTAGTGTTTTTTTTACAATTTGCCATGTGATTGTATTGCGCGAACTCCTCTAAGATGTCCTCTGTACAGGTGATGAGTTTGGCACCTTGTTGGATTAAATCATGTACACCTTGGTTGAGTGGATTGTTAATGGGACCTGGCACACAAAACACCTCTCGCCCCTGCTCCATACTCAAACGTGCTGTGATCAAGCTGCCACTTTTTCTGGCTGCCTCGATCACCACCACTGCTATGCACAAGCCACTGATGATGCGATTGCGTTGTGGAAAATGCTGAGGCAATGGTCGGGTGTCAGGAACATATTCTGAAATGAGTGCGCCTTCATTGAGTATTTGTTCAGCCATGGCTTGAT
>CAZKDD010000003.1:0-17570 GCA_964551535.1 uncultured Thiotrichales bacterium
TAACTGTCATTTGCCCATTGCTGCTCACGCCACCCAAACAGATCAAACCCTCACCTTACGCGCACTCGTCGGCTCTTTGGACGGCCAACAAATACTGCGGGCTGAACACACCGGAGCAGTCAGTGCTATGTCGACTATCAGTCAAACAGTTGCGGATGACTTGATTGCGCAAGGCGCATTGGAATTAATGGCAGCGATGGATAATGATCATTCCTAGGCTATTACAGACCCTATGAGACCTCATGATCTTAACGTTGTGTTTACTCGGCCCCGACATCAGAATCCTGTGTTGGCCGAAAAATGTCGTCTACTCGGTATCCGCAGTCACTGTTTTCCATGTATCGACATTGCCCCCATAAACTCACAATCTGTGCATCGGCAACTCAAGCACACGCTTGATCACTATGATTATATTTGCTTCACCAGTCCCAATGCAGTGACTCATGGCCTCATCAGCCTTCCGCAATTAAAACACTTACCCGCTCACACTCGGATCGCAGCCGTAGGTGAATCCTCTGCGCGTGCACTGCGTACTCAGGGTTTTAGCACTATTATCACTCCCACCACTAGCACCGATACTGAAGGCTTATTGGCCGCACTAGAACCCTACCCCCTGGCTGACAAAAAAGTCCTCATCATAAAAGGGGTAGGAGGACGTGAATTACTTAAACAAGCCTTGCAAAACCGACACTGTGTGGTTAACACTTGTGATGTCTATCAGCGTGTTTTGCCCACAGATAATAGTCCATTACCCGAACAAATTGATGCGATTTTATTCACTAGCAGTGAAAGTGCTGAAAATTTTGTGCAGTTGAATCACTTATCAGAAAATGCTGAGCTGCTGGATTGTCAAACCATTGTCGGACACCCCAAAATTTCTGAAAAAGTATCCTCTCTTGGGTTCAAAAAAACCCCTATAATAGCGGCAAGTCCTACTGATGGAGATATGTATCAAGCTATCTTAACTTGGCTGGTAACACATACTTAAATCAACCATTATTTCATCTGTCACTAGCGTTAATTAAGCCACTTGGTAGAGATCACTCATTACCTATGAGTTCAACCTCATAATAACTACACTTGAGATACTCAATGACAGAAAAAAGTGAAAACATCACAACAACATCAACCCACTCCCAATCAGAGGCAGTTCCTGCAACTCATTCAGATGCTCGCTCACAAAACCATCAACACATAAGCACGGATAAAATTGCAAAAAACACAACACACGCACAGGCTTCTCAAGCTTCAAGCGCAACATCAAATGGGCGCATGATGCTTACGCTCACTATTACCTCGGTGGTTTTTCTCGTAGTGACAATCATTAGCGGCATTTTAGCCGTGCGTCATCAACAACAAACTAATCAAGATTTAATCACCTCTGTCACTGATCTGAATAGCAAAATCAACAACCTCAACCATGATGCAAAAATTGGCGAACTATCCACGATCATTCAACAAACCTCTGATGAACATCAAATCTCATCCCAAAATTTATCTCATCAAATACAACAATTACAACAGCAACAAAACGAGTTAAGTGCACGTTCCAAACTGAATCAACAATATTTACAGGCAGACGCATACGACTGGATGCAATATGAAGTCATGCATTTGTTACGTATGGCCAGTCACCGGCTTACACTCTCATATGATATTGCGGGTGCAACAGCGGCACTGCAAGCTGCGCAAGCACGAATTGCTGAGCTCGATGATCCCACCCTGTTAGATATCACTCAATCCATCCAACAACAGATAAAGAACCTGTCGCAATTGGATGTATTGGACGCAAGCAACTTACATGAACAAATTGACGCAATCAGGAATGAATTAAGCTCTGCTTTAATCGATGCTCCATCTCTTGATCATGAAACATTGACTACAAATAAAGCAATCCCTACACAAGAGCAGACAACAACTGATGTGGCAGAGCAAACCACAACCAATCAAATATGGAATGCAAGTCAGTCAATTTTACTCAAACTTATAGAATCGGCTAAAGCCTTGTTCAATGACTCCGTGCAAGTCACTCATGGGACACAGAACTCCGCAGAATTTTTAAAACATCAAAACAATCGACATACCTATGAGATGGTTAACATTCGCTTGTTAGAAGCCCAACATGCCATTGCTCAACGCGATAACGAAAGCTATAAACAACAACTGGATGCTGCTAGTCAAAGAATTCGTGCCCACCCAGGATTTCAACATCAAGCATCTATTATTGAAAACATTCAAACTTTAAGCGAGATAAACTTAACTCCACCGCTACCTGACATTAGTCAGCCTAGCAACCTTCTTGCTGAAAAGATGACACAAAGCAAGGTTTCAAAATGACTAAAAAAATCTCTTTAGTTCTATTCGCCGGCCTCATGATCACCCTCATGGCCATGTTTGTCATGAGACAACCCGGTGTTGCCGTGTTCAGCTATGGTGAAATAACCTGGGAGCTATCGCTGACTCATTTTTATTTCGCTGCTATTGCAATATTTATTCTGCTGTACTGGTTGTTTAGATTGTTTGGAAAAATCTTACGCCTACCAACACAACTAAAACACCAGAAACAGCAAAAAACTCGTTTAGAAATTTTAAACGCAATGGAGCATACATTGATTCATGCAGCCTTGCATGATTGGGACAGCGCAATTAAAACCAGCACACGACATATCAAAGATAGCCCCATAAAAAAAGGACAGCATGCTTACACAGCATACTGTGCTAATGAAATAGGTCACACAGATATGCGCACTACACATATCAATCAACTGCGAGCGACCGCAGGAGGTACTCATGCGGCCAATTTGCTGGAAGCAGGATTTATGTTGCAAGACCAAAAACCTCAAAAAGCACTGAGCCTACTAGAAGATGAATCTGCTGAAGATGCATTGGTGCTCCACTACACGTGTCAGGCTTTTTTACAAATCAAAGACACACTGGCCATTGAATGCACTCTGCCTAAATTATTTTCATATACACAACAGCACATTCAAAACCATCAAACATTTCAAGATACCTGCATTGAGTGCTTGCATTACTTAACAGAAAGCTATCATGTAAACACTCAACCTGAATCATTAGCAGCACTATGGAAAAGTTATCATAAGATCATACAAACTCAACCATCGCTATTAGAACAATTTGTTCATAGACTCAATCAACAAAAACAAGATGTGTTAGCCGAGCAAATTATCGTAAGCTCATTACAACAAGACTGGAACGAGAGATTAGTACAAATTTTTGGCTGTCTACAATTAGATAATGTTGAGCAGCGAATAAAAATAGCGCAACAATGGTCTATTGAACATAAAGACAGTGCTAATTTGCTACTAACCCTAGGACGCCTGCATAAACAACTTAAGCATTGGGGGCAAGCAAAGAATCACTTAGAGTCTAGTTTGAGTCGGCAACCACTAGTCGCAACATACGCTGAGCTCGCCGACCTTCATGAACAATTAAATGAAGTTGCTGACGCACGTCGCTGTGCAAAAAAAGCCTTACATTTAATCACTCATTAATGATGATGTGTGCATTTTATTGTTAACCAAAAATTATTGACATGAATATCATTATTGGCTGTGGTTATCTAGGACGTGAGCTGTGTAAACTATTACCAGAACATAATGCGCAAGCTCTGTGTTGCGTAGTGAGCTCTCAAACCAGCACACAGCAATTATTGGCATACGGATTACCAGCACAACGCTTGGATTTAGATCAACTACGCCGTGATTTTGAGTGGCCACAATTAACCCATAGTGATGTATATTTTTTTGCCCCACCTAGTAATACTGATAAAACCGATCAGCGTATGCGCTCTTTCCTCACTTTATGTCAGCACCATAAGCCACGCCGTGTTGTCTATATCAGTACCTCAGGCGTTTATGGAGATTGTCAGGGCAACTGGGTAGATGAAAACAGTCCCTGCAAACCACTCACGACCCGCGCCCAGCGTCGCTACGATGCTGAGCAAGCCTTGATAAGTTTTTGTCAACGTATGGCCTGTCAATACATGATATTGAGAGTGGGCGGAATTTACGGGCCGGAAAGATTACCACTCGCTCGATTACACAACATTAAAGTCATTGATCCACAACAAGCCCCCTACAGTAATCGAATTCATATAGCGGATTTAGCGCAAGTGTGTGTCAAAGCTATGCAAGCATCCACTTATAACCACATATTTAATGTCGCCGACAATGCGCCTACTTCGATGAGTGATTACTTTATCAAGTTGGCTGAATTTGCTGGTGTGCCTGGGCCTGAATGTGTGCCACTGGCGAATGCTGCACAAGAATTAAGCCCAGCCATGTTGTCATTCGTTAACGAGTCAAGACGTATGCGAACCACCAAAATGACTGATATTCTCGGCGTAAAACTCAATTTCCCCGATTTAAACAGCGGTCTGATAGATTGCTTTAAACAACTAAATGCACCATAATTTCAAAGCAAATAAGTTACTAAGCTTTAAAACAACATCAAAACCTCATAAATAATTAAAAAGCAACAAAAACAACAAGTGCAACGCATTAATTAAGTCTGACATCAGCGCAATTAGTGTATGCAATTAATGTAAGCAACTTGTATTAAGTAACTTATATAAAGACACTGTGAACATTGCTTTAGTGGATGCATTGGGGTTAAACAACGATGTCGTGGCCAATAATAATCACAGAGTTAAAATCACAGCACACACAATGGTTCAAAATGGCACACATGTTTAAACATATTGCTATCAGTTTTACTTGTCTATTTTTAATCTGGATATTGCTATCAGGTTACTTTAAATCCAACCTGGTTATCCTAGGGTTACTATCGTGCACATTGGTCACGATTCTAAGTGTTGCTTATAAAGTTTATAGTCCGTACCAACATCGTCTGGCAATTAACCTTCGTCTACCATTTTATCTGCCATGGCTATTACTGGAAATTATCAAATCTAACCTACATGTGGCACGTTGCATCCTGACTAATAACATTCAGCCACAAACGTTACGCATCAAACCCAAACAAAAAACCGATGCTGGTCTCGCCGTTCATGCTAATAGTATTACACTCACACCGGGCACCATTAGTGTAGATTATTCATCTGAGCAATTGTTAGTGCATGCCCTTACCCATCACACTGCTGAGGGTGTAAAAAGCGATGAGATGAATATTAAAGTCGCGTCTTTGGAGAACCTCAAATAATGATGATGTGGGCACTCATTGCCATGATGGTCGTCATGTTAATGTTAATCATACGCGCCTGCTTGGGGCCTACTTTATATGATCGTATCCTAGCGATTAATACTTTTGGTACCGTCACAGTGTTAACACTTGCCATACTGGGCTTTTTCATGGGTCGACCAGACTTTCTTGATATCGCTCTACTCTATGCATTAATCAATTTCATTGGCACTATTGCGGTATTAAAAATTTATCGTTTTGGCAACCTAGGTGGACAGGATGGCCCAATAAAGGATTCAAGCGAGCATACAGACCACCAACCCTCTCACTCTGGCAATAAAGGAGTGTAACTCTTGGTCCAAGATTATCTCAGCATTATTCTGCTCTTCAGCGGTAGCGTTCTGTGTCTGATCGGTGCGTTCGGCATCATCAAAATGCCCGACTTTATTACCCGTGTGCATGCATCCAGCTTGATTGATAGTTTAGGTGCAGTATTAATACTTTCAGGCCTTACCATAACCTCCGGCATGACCTTCGTCACTATAAAACTGATGATTATTTTAGCTCTGCTGTTAGTGACCGGTCCAACAGCAATACACGCCTTAGTCAATACCGCTATGCATGACGATGTAAACCACATACAAGCCAAAGATCAGAAGGACTCATCATCGAACATTTAGCCCCCATTTTCTTTTTAAGCCTGCTCGCCATCACTGCAATTGCAATCACCAATATGAGCAATATTTTTTCAGTAATCATTATGGGTGGTATGTACAGTCTGATCTCAGCCATATTGTTTGTGGTACTTGATGCTGTCGATGTCGCCTTCACTGAAGCTGCCGTCGGCGCAGGTATTTCCACTGTTTTATTTCTGAGTGCTTTTTCAATTACTGGCAAACATCATGAGTTGAAACGAAAAAGTCATTTGCCAGCATTATTAATTGTATTAACTACAGGGGCGGCATTAATTTACTCCACGCTTGATATGCCTGCTTTCAGTGATCCACAAGCCCCCATACACCAACATGTAGCACCACACTATATAGAACAGAGCTATGCAGAAATTGGCGTACCTAATTTAGTTACCTCGGTACTCGCCAGTTACCGCAGCTTTGATACCTTAGGTGAAGTCACCGTAGTATTTACTGCCTTAATAGCTGTCTTGTTATTGCTAGGCGCTGTGCGAGAAGATGAGGAATAGGCTATGAAAAAAAATCCTATCCTGCGTGAAACCAGTCACCTGTTAATCCCTGCGATTTTACTATTCGCTTTATATGTCCAGTTTCACGGCGACTATGGTCCGGGTGGCGGGTTCCAAGCCGGCGTTATTTTTGCTAGTGCAATTATTCTTTATGCATTGTTACATGGTGTAAAGAGTGCTGAACAAGTCGTGTCATTAAATTTAGCTAAAACTTGTGCTGCCTGTGGTTTACTACTCTACGCGGGTGTTGGTGTTGTTGGCATGCTGTGGGGAGGTAATTATTTAGATTTTAATGTACTCGCAGATAATCCCATTGATGGACAGCATTGGGGAATTTTACTGATTGAGTTGGGTGTAGGTCTGACAGTCGCTAGTGTCATACTTGCAATTTTTTATGCCTTCACAAAATTTAAAAAATAATGATGTCATTGATTACTGATTTATATGCCTATTGGATCAGCGTACTGTTGATGATGGTGGGCTTGTATATAGTGATTGACCACAACAATCTATTTAAAAAACTTATTGGTCTGAATATTTTCCAGACCTCTGTTTTTATTCTTTTTATTTCAATGGGCAAGGTCGATCAAGGCACAGCACCCATTCTAAAAGATGGTTTTGAGACTTTTTCTAACCCACTACCCCATGTGCTAATCCTGACGGCTATTGTTGTCAGTATCGCAACTACCGCAGTGGGCTTAGCATTAGTCGTCAGTATTAATAAGTATTACAAAACCATCAATGAGAGTGAAATAGAAGCCATAGAAAGGGAACAGGAATAATGATACTCATGCATACACCTGCCCTACAGGTGATCATCCCTTTAATTGCGGCTCCACTATGCTGTCTGTTGCCTAAAAGTCGACTAGCTTGGCTATTTGCCACATTGGTCAGCTTGAGCACCTTCGCCATTTCTGTGCTACTGGTCTGGCAAGTGCATTCTGTCGGAGTAATAGATTATGAAATGGGTAGTTGGCCTGCCCCTCTTGGTATCAAATATCACATCGACAGCCTCAGTGCCTTTATATTAATACTGATCAGCGCCATCGCTAGTATCACCTTACTGGGTGCAAGATCTATCATTGAACAGGAAGTCTCACATCGTAAACACGCCTTATTCTACACGGCATTTTTATTATGTCTGACCGGTCTGCTAGGTATCGTGGCGACTAATGATGCTTTCAATGTATTTGTATTTTTAGAGATTAGCTCATTATCGACCTATGCTTTGATTGCCATGGGACGTAACCGCAAAGCCCTCATGGCCGCTTACGAATATCTCATCATGGGCACTATAGGCGCGACCTTCATACTCATAGGCATAGGTTTGTTATATATGCAGACTGGCACGCTGAATATGTTCGACCTACATGATCGTATGCCTATCATCGGTGGCTTCAACAGCGTACATGCAGGGTTCGCATTTTTTACTGTCGGTATTTTTCTCAAGTTGGCGTTATTTCCTCTGCATCAATGGCTACCCAACGCTTACACTTTTGCTCCGTCCATGGTCAGTGTTTTCTTGGCAGCTACCGCGACCAAAGTCGCGTTGTACTTACTTTATCGTGTGTTTTATACCGTCTTTGGTTTTGAATTCTCGTTTAGTACTCTGCACTTAGGAGCCGTGCTATTACCATTATCTATCGTGGCAATTATCGTGAGTTCACTGATTGCTATATTTCAATCCGATGTAAAACGGCTATTGGCTTATTCTAGTTTGGCTCAAATCGGCTACATGACACTTGGCGTCTCTTTACAAACCCAAGCCGGCTTGATAGCGAGCATGATCAATCTTTTCAATCATGCTTTCATTAAAGGGGCTTTATTCATGTGCCTAGCCTGCTTAGCCTATAGTATTAAGACCACTCGCTGTGAGCACATGGCGGGTATAGCAAAAACACAACCATGGGTAGCTGCGGCCTTTGTAGTGGGCGGAATTGCTTTAATTGGTTTACCACCCACTGCGGGCTTTATCAGCAAATGGTACATAGTCCTAGCGGTACTGGAAACCTCATGGTGGTTAGCCATAGTCGTGGTGCTTACTTCTTTGCTTGCAGTGGTCTATGTTTGGCGTGTCGTTGAACAGATGTATTTGCGCCACCCTACAGATAATATTCAACAGGGAACTCCCGTTCCGATGATGCTCCTAAGCTGCACATGGGTAATGATTTTTCTCAGCGTCTATTTTGGCATCGATAATAGATTTCCTGTACGCATGGCCACCATGGCAGCTGAGGTATTAATGCCATGAGTTTGTTCACACTCATACTCGCAAGCCTATGTGTCCCATTAGCGGGTGCGATTGTAATTTTCTTATCTCGAAGATTTTCACGCATCATAGAAATCGTTTTTGTTGCCAGTGCCGCAGTCTTATTGTTCATCACCGTTTCAATTTTTAATTTTGGTAGTGCTATCTATCATCAAACCGTCGAACTTTACCCCCTGATAGGTGATATACCGCTCGCCTTTCATGTTGAACCTCTAGGTTTGGTCTATGCCGGCGTGGCCTCCAGTTTGTGGTTAGTCACCACCATTTATGCCATTGGCTACATGAATGCCAATCAGGAGAAAAAACTCGCCCGTTTTTATATGTGCTTTTGTATCGCCATGATGGGTGTCATGGGCATAGCTTTCGCGGCCAATCTACTCACACTATTTATCTTTTATGAGATCCTCACCATCAGCACCTATCCACTGGTAGCACACAAGGAAAATACTGAAGCAAAAAATGGTGCTAGAGCCTATCTAGGCCTGTTATTAACAACCTCTATCGGCTTTTTCTTAGTGTCTATTTTATGGACATGGCAGGTGAGTCATAGCTTAGACTTCACCATAGGCGGCATTCTTGCGGGTAAGTTATCTGACGGCTTAACCCTAGTCTTGTTTACGCTCATGGTTATGGGCATTGGTAAAGCTGGACTGATGCCTTTCCATCGTTGGTTGCCGGCAGCCATGGTTGCACCGACGCCTGTGAGCGCCCTATTACATGCAGTGGCAGTGGTGAAAGCCGGTGTCTTTTGTGTTCTGAAAATTACTGTATACATATTCGGTATTGAGGTACTACAAAGCACCAGCGCTAATATGATTATTGTCTATGTTGCTGCCATAACTATGTTGCTAGCTTCACTAGTGGCCATACAACAAGATAATCTGAAAGCACGTCTTGCCTATTCCACCATCAGTCAATTAGCCTATATTGTGCTGGGTGCTGCCTTAGCCACCTCAGTCAGCATTGTGGGCGCTAGTATGCATTTAGCCACTCACGCAGTAGGTAAAATCACATTATTTTTCTGTGCCGGCGCAATATATACCGCTACCAAAAAAACTTCTATCAAGGATATGCGTGGCATAGGTTATCAAATGCCTTACACCATGCTGGCCTATACTATTGCTGCCATCAGTATCATCGGCCTCCCTCCTATGGTTGGCAGCTGGAGTAAATGGTTTTTAATTGATGGCGCACTGAGCTCAGGACAAATAGTGCTTGCGGTCGCATTTCTCATTAGCACTTTATTAAACATCGTATATTTGATGCCAATTGCTATTAATGCTTTTATTAACAAACCTGCAAGCACTGAATACCAGTATCAAGAGGCACCCAAAAGCTTACTCATACCTTTGTGTATGACAGCGCTGCTGTGTTTGTTATTGTTCTTCCTGATGCCATATTTCTATGAATTTTTGCAGAGAATCCCTTAATACGTGATGTTAGAAAACAAAAAATTCCTCAATAAGATGATCATCTTCATAGTACTGATGTGCGTGATTTTACTGTGTGTAGATGTGATCTATCACAAGCATGGTCATTTCGCTTTTGAGGAAACTTTTGGCTTTTTTCCAGCCTTTGGATTTTTTGCGTTCGTAGCACTTAGCCTATGCGCACGCCTGTTGCGTAAGGTAGTTAAACGCCGAGAGGATTACTATGACTGATTTTACATGGGCATATTTATTCTCTCACCCAGGTGTCATATTAATACTGGGCGGCGCACTGATAGCACTATTACCCTATCGATTACGCCTCATAACGACACTGGTGTTACCGCTGGTCGCACTAGCAAGCTTTTTAAGCTTACCCGATACGCTTAGCACGCAAATGACACTAATGGGTTATCAACTGCACCCATTACACATCGATGGCTTAAGTTGGATTTTTACTCTTATTTTTATTATTGCAGCCTTTATCGCCGCTTTATATTCATACCACAACAATGATCGTATCGAACAAATCACCTTACCTATCTATGCGGGTTCTGTGATTACTGCTGTGCTAGCAGGTGATTTGCTCACACTGTTCATCTGCTGGGAGATCAGCGCATTATCATCTGCAGTAATTGTTTTTGCTGGACGAACACAACGTGCCAAAAATGCCGGCATGCGTTACTTGCTGATTCATATCACATCAGGCTTGTTATTATTGTTAGGTAGCTTGCTGCATTTCCAAAACGAACAAAGTCTTGTGTTTGCTCATATTGGCCTTGACACCGGAGCAGGTTGGTTGATTTTCATCGCGTTTGCCATCAAGTGCGCCTTTCCGCTGTTACATAACTGGTTACAAGATGCTTATCCGGAGGCCAGTCCTACAGGTTCGGTTGCACTATCCGTGTTTACCACAAAGCTTGCTGTCTACTGTTTAGCGCGCGCTTATGCAGGCACTGAGTCATTGATTTGGATTGGCACGATTATGGCCATCTTCCCCGTTATGTTCGTAATTATTGAAAACGATTTGAGGCGACTATTATCTTATAGCCTAAATAATCAACTAGGCTTTATGGTTGTGGGTATTGGAATTGGCACTGAGCTATCGCTGAATGGAACTGCGGCGCATGCTTTTGCACACATCCTCTATAAGTCTCTCTTATTCATGAGCATGGGTGCTGTGTTATATCGCGTAGGAACCGTCAAAGCCTCACAGCTGGGTGGTTTATATAAGTCCATGCCATGGACGACAACATTTTGCATCATTGGTGCAATATCTATTTCTGCGTTTCCACTGTTCAGTGGTTTTGTTGCCAAGGGGATTATTCTATTCGCTGTGGCTGAGGAAGGTCTTTGGTTAATTTGGTTGGCGTTGTTATGTGTGTCAGGCATTTTGGATAACACTGGCTTGCGAGTACCTTATGCAAGTTTCTTCTCCCATCGCTCTGGACTGCACTGCGATGAAGCACCAACTAATATGTTATTAGCGATGGCTATCGCCGCTTTTGCCTGCCTATTTATCGGCTTATTCCCAAGCATTCTTTATGCCTATCTGCCCTATACCATGGACTATCATCCCTACACCATGGACCATGTTATTGCGCAATTACAGCTAGTATTTTTTGCCTTACTGGCATTCGTGGTATTGATCAAAAATGGTTGGTACCCACAAGCGATGCCCGCAATCAATTTAGATACAGATTGGATCTACCGTAAGCTGTGCAAAAATATACTTGGCTATTTATCTACACGGTTTGCAGTCAGCTTGAGTGTTTGGCGGGCGCTTCGATTCAATACCATGCATCGAGTGGTGAGGTTGATTACTCAAACCAGTGGCCCACAAAGTACGGTAGCCAGCGGAAGCTCTGTAAGTCTGATGGTAGTATGGGTTGCCCTACTGTTATCTGCTTGTTTAATCTTTTACTTTATTTATTAATCGTAATACTCAATTGCACAATCCTCATGGTTGCATGATCCAATATCATTGACCATCACTATATGCAATCTTCTTAGTGTTGATAGAGAAAGTTTCAATGCAGGTTATTGTTGACTCGTGTATCTGATTCCATGAACGCCGGACTGCCATGATGGCCAATCATTTTCCAACCTTGGTCATGCGTCTGGCGATAAATATTGGTTGCTAGCACAGACCCCAACTCTCGCTGATCGATAGTCAGCACTTCTTTAACATTATGAATGGAGAGATTGTCATTTATGGTAGT
Organism: uncultured Thiotrichales bacterium; assembly: GCA_964551535.1. Lineage (GTDB taxonomy): Bacteria > Pseudomonadota > Gammaproteobacteria > UBA4575 > UBA4575 > UBA1858. The sequence continues at coordinate 12,283 of CAZKDD010000003.1, forward strand.
CGTACGGCCACTTAATTGAATGTTAATTTCTTCCTTGCCTGAAAAAATATGCTCCCAACTGGCAATAATTAGCTGATAAGTGAAAATTCGTGATGAACCTGGGTGGATACAATATACCTCATCGCTCTGATGCCATACCTGCTTCATCAACTCAATATCGTGCGAACGGAAAGCTTGATAGAATGCTTCCTCGACTTGCATGGAATCCATATATTCATTCTTAGTGTCTTTCACTGTATGCCTCTTATTAAACTGTGTAAATTAAACGAAATCAGCGCTGCACGATCGTTGGGGTTTTCCATCGCTGATGTTAGCCCTCAGCGTAACATTTTTATCGTCTACCATGACGATCAGGTGTACGCCTATGAAAATCAATGTCCTCATACACTGGGACCATTAGATTGGTCACCCCATCAATTTCTCAATAACAGTCAAGATCACATCCAATGTGCAAGTCATGGAGCATTATTCGTAATTACGAGTGGAGAGTGTGTATACGGTCCCTGCCTGCAACAATCTCTCATCAAACTGCCTACAGAAATTCTCGATGGCAGTGTCTATGTGTATTTGTAAGTGATGAGCTGGCTACAAAAAAACTTCCCGCTAATTGCCGTTTTAAGTGGTGTATTCGCCTATTTTCAGGCTGAATTGTTTGCAGATTACAAAAACATCATTATTTATCTACTGGCTAGCATCATGTTCTGCATGGGCACTAGCCTAACATTGGATGATTTTAAGCGAGCTTTCAGTCGTATCAATATTCTCATTCTCACTATGGCTCTACAATTTGGCTTCATGCCGTTTATTGCATGGCAGCTTAGCTCTTGGGCAAACTTAAACGCCTTGTTAACAACAGGGATGATCTTGGTGGGCAGTGTTTCTGGTGGTACGGCCTCCAATGTCATGTGTTATTTATGCAGGGGTGATGTAGCGCTATCCATTAGTCTCACCGCGATAAGCACAGTATTAGCCATTTTCGCCACCCCCTTGTTAGTATTTTTTTATTGCAATACAAGCATTTCGATTCCGGTCGGGGCAATGATGATGAGTATACTCTATATGGTGGTCGTGCCAGTGTCTCTTGGATTGGCCTTAAATCGATGGTTTCCTGCAATAATTTCACCTGTGCAACGCTATGGAGCCGACTTGTCGATTATCCTAATCTGTCTGGTAATCGCTATAGTCGTGGCTCTGAATCATGATAACTTGTTGATCATCAGTCCACTTTTGCTGATCTTAGTGCTTATTCACAACTTATCAGGACTCGTTGTCGGTTACATCAGCACCTACGCACTGACACAGAGTCACTATTTAAGTAAAACTGTTGCACTGGAAGTAGGCATGCAAAATTCTGGACTGGCTGTGGCTCTCGCAGTAAAATTCTTTGCAGGTGCAGCCGCTCTCCCAGGAGCATTATTTTCCATCATTCATAATGTCACGGGATCATTAGTTGCACGAACTTTTGCTCAACAACATTACAAGCGATAAAAATTATGAATACAGCAAGCGCCAATATCATCATCCTAGTAGCCTGGGGATTAACTATTGCTCTCACTTCACAATTGCTAGGAGGCACTTTTGAAAGCGGTCGTAGTTGTCAAACTAGCTGTGTCAGCATGATGTACTATGGATCTATCGCACTTGCCGTCATTGGTACAGGTTTGAGTTTCATGCAGGCTCGTAAGCCAGGTTCAAGCATATTCACTAAATTGTTTTTACTTGCTGGCTTGGGCTTAATCGCTATCTTAATAGGCGTCATGCTAATTGGCACCTTGACGGGCTAGTGAGCAATAGTTGTTCGTTTATTTACAACTAGGCGTTTATATACTCCACTGATATCCCTAACCAACGGTGCAATATGTCATCCACTCGTTGTGGATGATTTTCTAACAACCACTGTGCTGCCTGATGCACCTGTGGCAGCAATACCATGTCTTGACTAAGATTAGCGATACGCATTTGCATGTCTCCAGATTGTTTGGTTCCCATCACTTCGCCTGGCCCACGCAGTTCTAAATCGATACGCGCAAGTTCAAATCCATCGCTGGTATGCCGTAAAGCATCCAAGCGTTTTTTTGCCGTCTCACCCAGTGGCGATTTGTATAACAACACACAACTACTCTGTTTATCACCACGACCTACTCGACCACGGAGCTGATGTAGCTGGGCCAAACCGAAACGCTCTGCATTTTCAATAATCATCAGTGTGGCATTAGCTACATCGACTCCCACTTCAATCACCGTTGTTGCCACTAATACATGAATTTTATTTTGAATGAAATCCTGCATAATTTTTTCTTTTTCAACAGATTTCATTCTGCCATGCAATAGTCCAATATTAAGTGCTGGCATTTTCTTAGCCAGTAGTGCGTGCGTATCTTCTGCAGCCTGACTCTGTAGACTCTCTGATTCCTCAATTAAACTACACACCCAATAAGCTTGAGCACCCTGCTGACAAGAAGTATTTATACGCTCAATAATCTCTTCACGACGCCGTTCAGACATAGCAACCGTAGTAATTGGTTTTCTACCTGGTGGCAATTCATCAATCACTGAATAATCCAGATGCGCATACATACTCATGGCCAGTGTCCTTGGAATGGGTGTCGCCGTCATCGTTAATTGATGCGTATGAATTTCCTCGTCCCCTCGCTTGCGAGTGAAATCTAGACGTTGCTGTACTCCAAAGCGATGCTGTTCATCTGTGATGCTAAGCGCTAAATTATGAAACTCTACACCCTGCTGAAATAATGCATGTGTACCCACTGCGATTGCCGCTGTGCCACTAGAAATAAGCGCTAACATTTCACGCTTCTTCTTAGCGGGTAATGAAGAGCTCAACCAAGCGACTTGTATGCCTAGCGGCATTAATTGTTCTGAGAAAAATCTGAAATGTTGCTCAGCTAATATTTCTGTAGGCGCCATAAAAGCTGCCTGACAGTTGTTCTCAACAGCTATCAAACAGGCCATTAAACCAACGACCGTTTTACCACTGCCAACATCCCCTTGTACTAAACGCATCATTGGATGTGACAAAGTCATATCTTTAGATATTTCTGTCAATACTCGAGATTGAGCTTGCGTAAATTTGAACGGCAGCTGCTGTAAAAACGGATCCGTCAACTTACCTGTAGATTTTAGTGGGATGGATTTTTTTTTATTACTCAATAAACGTACTTGCATCATGCTTAAATGATGAGCTAACAATTCTTCAAATATTAAATATTTTTGACCTGGGGTTTGATTATTGATCAGTGCTTGCTTATCGACATCCGGATAGGGACGGTGAATATTGCGCAATGTCTCCAGGATATTACCTGCTTGTATAGATAACCCTGGCCAATCACTTAACGCACTCTCATAGACGGTATTGTTTTTATCTGCCCAGATAAACGCCTTCTCTATCAGACTATGTAACCTTCTTTGCTGCAATCCTTTAGTACTGGCATAGACTGGTTCTAGCCGATCGGCTAGTTGAATATTTTCATCCTCACCTAGCAGGCGATATTGCGGGTGGATCATTTCTATTTTGCGACCCACACGACGGGCTTCACCGAAACAGATTATACGCGAGCCATCAGACAAGCCTCTCAACTGACTCTGGTTAAAATGAAAAAAACGCAGATTTATTTCACCACTGTGATCATACACCGTCGCGGTCATCATACGTCTGCGTCCAAATACCACCTTAGCATTGAACACTTGACCCACAATCTGTACATCATGGGCGCCCGTAATATCAGCAATCGGTGTTATGCGTGTTTTATCAACATATCGAATCGGCAGATGAAATAATAGATCACGAATAGACTTAATGTTGAGAGCACTTAGATTATCCAAAGTTTTTGCCGTCATCGTTGGCAAATCATTAAGATCACTCATGGTGGATCACGTCTATTGTTCACAAAAGTTATAATTCCAGCACAGCGTCCATTTCAACCAAAGCATCTTTTGGAAGTGAGGCCACACCAATGGCGGCACGTGCCGGATAAGGTGCATTAAAATATTTCGCCATAATCTCATTTACTTTAGCAAAATGAACAAGGTCAGTAAGAAAAATATTGATTTTCACTACGTTTTCAAGAGAACCACCTGCGGCGTGAGCAACCGCAGATAAATTATCAAATACTTGAGTGATTTGTTGTTCTATGTCACCTTCAACCATTTCCATAGTCTCTGGTACTAACGGTATTTGACCAGAGCAATACACCGTCGTGCCGACTTGTACTGCTTGTGAGTATGTACCAATGGCTTGCGGCGCCTGATCGGTAGAAATGATAATTTTTTCCATGTGTTTTTTTCCTTAGTAAATTTTAATTGCGCATACGCGTCACTTTGAATACGTGTTGAATATTGCGCAGTACGCGTAATATTCTCGCCAAATGTTTTCTATCTTTAACACTTAATAAAAAAGTAATGGTGGTGCTCGCATCATCTAGATCTTCCACTTCAAGGTGTTCAATATTAGATTCCTCATTGGCAATCTTGGCTGCCAAGGTAGCTAATACACCGCGCTGATTAGCTGTTTGAACTCTGACCTCAACGGTAAAATCTTTAGAATGATCATCAGACCAAGAAACTGTGATGGCCTTGTCTTTAAACACATTCTTTCTATCAAAATTCTTGCATATTTCCCGATGGATAACTAAACCCTTTCCCTTAGTCATTAAACCAATAATAGGATCCCCCGGGATCGGATGACAACATTTCCCATAATTCACTACCACGCCTTCCGTGCCTTGAATCGACAGTGGAACATCTTGATTAATGAGCTCATTCTTTTCTTGCTCTTGATGAATGCTGGATATGTTTCTTATTAACAGTTCTGCCAATTGCTCACCCAAGCCAATCGCTGCATATAAATTTTTGAGTGATTTTACATTGGCGACTTTGAGAATACTCTTATAATCTGCTTTGGTTAAATCTTCAGGTAATTTCTGATAACGAGCCAACGCATTTTCAAACAACCGTTCACCCAAATCTATCGCTTCTTCTGATTGCAAGTGTTTTAAATAATAACGAATATTGGTTCTTGCTTTATTCGTTACTACAAAATTTAGCCAACTTGGCTTAGGGCGTGCACTTGGATTGACCATGACCTCAACCGTCTGGCCGCTTTCCAATTTAATACTCAGCGGTGAAATGCGTCGGTCAACTTTAACTGCAAAACATGTATTCCCTAAATCGGAATGCACAGCATAAGCAAAATCGACTGCTGATGATCCTTGCGGCAGAACAATAATGTCACCTGCTGGACTAAACACATAAATCTCATCTGGGAATAAGTC
>CAZKDD010000003.1:17580-19092 GCA_964551535.1 uncultured Thiotrichales bacterium
GTGGTTTCATTGGCTGGTAATAAGGAGCTACGATTGTTTTGACTCTTATAAATCCAATGTGCGGCAATGCCAGATTCCGCCATCAAATCCATTTCTTTAGTACGAATTTGTACTTCAACAACGATACCCTTAGGCCCAAACAGAATTGTGTGCAGAGACTGATATCCATTTTTTTTAGGAATAGCAATATAATCTTTAAAGCGACCTGGTACAGGCTTATATAAATTATGGACTAAACCGAGCACGCGGTAACACAGATCTACACTATCTACGATGATACGAATAGCATATATATCATGTACCTCTGAAAATGAGATTTGCTTAGCCTGCATTTTCTTATAGATACTATAGAGGTTTTTCTCTCGCCCAAAAATACGACTCTCAATTTTTGCGCTTTCTAACTGCGCACAAATTGATGTCTCTATGTTTCTCATCACCTCTTTGCGATTGCGTCGATTTTTTCCAACAACTTTTTCCAGAACTGAATAGCGAAAAGGATGTATAGCTTTAAAACATAGCACTTCTAATTCTAGACGCATTTTATGCATACCTAAACGCTGTGCTATTGGAACGTAGATATCCATGGTTTCTTGTGCAATACGACGCTGTTTATCTTGCCGCATGACACCTATAGTACGTAAATTGTGTAAGCGATCTGCTAATTTAATCAAAATGATGCGTATATCTCGCACCATCGCTAGCATCATTTTACGAAAGTTTTCAGCTTGGGCTTCTTTTTTTGAAGAAAACGTTAAATCGGTAAGCTTACTAACACCATCCACTAACTCAGCCACCTCGTGGCCAAATTGTTCATGGATTTGTTCTTTTGCTGTCGGTGTGTCTTCAATCACATCATGCAGGATTGCTGCCATAATGCTCTGATCATCAAGATGCATTTCAGCCATGATTTTAGCCACGGCTAGAGGGTGGTATATATACGGCTCGCCGGTAAGGCGCTCTTGACCATCGTGCGCTTCAGCACTAAAAAGATAAGCATGATAGATATCTCTGACCTCAGAAGGATTGAGATAGGTATCTAATAATTCACACAGCTCACTGACCAGGAAACGTGTGGACTTTCCCGCATTTAAGACTACATCTTGGGTAATATTATTTGCCTCCGCCATACTTAGGCGACTCGCAAATGCAGATTACAGCTCTTGAGCTCCAGCTTCATCGCTGCCACTGGCTACGTCTATTTGTGATGTTGTCGGCTCACTTTCAACTTGATTCAATTCACGACCAATTTCTGCACGCAAAGCCGCTGCTACTGCATCAACCTCTTCGATTTCTTCAGACAGTAATTCTTCTGACTCTTTTTGCATGATGTCTTCTTTCAAGTAATCCTCTGTCACCAAAGATTCGGCTATTTCACGCAAAGCGACCACCGTGGGCTTATCATTCTCCCATTTAACCAAAGGGTCTGTACCCGTGGCAATATGGCGTGCACGCTTGCTGGCGACCATAATCAATCTGAAGCGGTTATCAATTTTTTCAAAACAATCTTCTACA
>CAZKDD010000004.1:0-3768 GCA_964551535.1 uncultured Thiotrichales bacterium
TTTTTTCACTTAAGCCCATTATTTTTACATCCTCATTTATAATCGTGCAATAAAATCACATCCAATAGAATCACTAGAACAGGGTTGCCCTTTCATTTTCTTAGCCTCCACCAAGCTAGGCAGAGTATGATAGCGTCTGTTCATATTAACCTGAGCTGAGCGCGAATTGTTGTGACAGAAGATAAGCTTTATAAAAAACCCATCAATAATATTGAAGATTTTAAATTCGATAGTCATGTGAGTGCCGTTTTCGATGATATGGTCGATCGTTCCGTGCCCGGCTATCGAACTTTGATTGCCAATATCGGACCGCTGGCATCACATTTCATACAAGAAAATAGTGCTTGTTATGACTTAGGCTGTTCGCATGGTGCCGCAGCTTTATCAGTGTTCAAACACTGCCAAGTGCCTGGACTTGAAATTCATGCGATTGATAATGCCCGCGCTATGATTAAACGATGCCAACAAATGGTCGCGCAAGCACAAGCAGAACAGGTGATTAAGACCCAATTAAATAATATTCAGAATATCGACATCATCAATGCCTCTTTTGTGATTCTCAACCTGACCCTGCAATTCATTGCTATTTCAGAGAGACAGAAAATTCTGGAAGATATTTATGCTGGCCTGTTACCCAAGGGTGCTTGTCTACTCACAGAAAAAATTGTCATGCCAGATAGTGAACATGAAAAATTATTTCAAGAGCTTCACATCGGTTTTAAGTCGGCAAACAACTACAGTGATCTTGAGATCAGTCAAAAACGAAAATCTCTCGAAAATGTTTTACTCAGGGAGTCATTAGAAACTCATATTTTGCGTTTGCAAAAGATTGGCTTTAAACATGTCTATCCTTGGTTTCAGTGCTTCAATTTTGTATCCCTGATTGCCATCAAATGAAATTAGACTTTTATCAACAATTTTTACAGAACCCAATTTCCAATGTGTCTGATGGCTGGCAATCTGAGTGCGCAGCACAACTAAGCGAGGTATTCACTAACCCCGGTCATGGACACTTTCCCATTTGGCAACAAGCGGTAGATCAATTGGCGCACTTCGTGCCGACATCTATAGATTTGGATCAAGCCATTCCGCGTATAGGCACAGCCACTGATGTGAAGGCCCCTGAGATTATTCAGCAGGCTTTGATGCAGTTGCATCCCTGGCGCAAAGGGCCATTTAATTTTTGCGGTATCGATGTAGATTCAGAATGGCGTTGTGACTTAAAGTGGCAACGTGTGGCGGCACATCTGCCTGATTTATCCAATAAGACAATTTTAGATGTTGGCTGTGGTAACGGATACTATATGTTACGCATGTTAGGGAGTGGTGCGAAACAGGTTATTGGCGTGGATCCAACGCTGATTTTCATGGCTCAGTTTTATGCCCTCACACAAAATATTCAACCTGCCTTAAATGCGCATTTGCTGCCTCTGCCGTTTGAGCAATTATCACCGCAACTCAATCAATTTGATGCCATATTTTCAATGGGTGTGCTTTATCATAGACGCGATCCCCAAGAACATTGTCAGCGCCTTTACACCCACCTCGCTGATCAAGGATGGTGCTTGCTTGAAACTCTAATACTCGACGTGGCTGATGATCAACAACTCATCCCTGATGATCGCTATGCAGGAATGCGTAATGTCTGGAGCTTACCCAGCCCGAAGTGTGTGATGAATTGGTTAAGACAAAGCGGATTTGTAGACGTACAATGTCATGATATTAATGTCACCTCCACACACGAACAGCGTGCAACACAGTGGATGCAAAATTATTCGCTTAAAAACTTTCTCCATCCTGATAATGTCAGTCTCACCATAGAAGGCCACCCCGCACCTACACGTGCTTTTTTCAGTGCCAGAAAAATTCCCTGACACACACCAAAACTCGCATGCACCAAAACTGGGCGTTATAGACATGCATGTTTAGTGCGCTTCGCACTAATAACTGGCATACTCAAACAGCTTACAAAGCACTCATGAAACCTCAACAGGAGCTCCTTGAGATAGTTAATTATATTTATTAGCAATCTCTCACCTGGAGGGAACAGAGGTTTTTTGAGTCATCAATAATAATTATATGCGCACTCAAGTCAGGAGGCATGATATGAAGCTCATCACAGCTATCATTAAACCATTCAAATTAGACGACGTACGTGAAGCACTCACTGAACAGGGTATTCAAGGCCTCACGGTGACAGAAGTTAAGGGCTTTGGTCGTCAAAAAGGACACACAGAACTCTATCGCGGAGCAGAATATGTGGTCGACTTTCTTCCCAAATTAAAAATAGAGATCGGTGTCGCCGATGAAAATGTCAATCAAGTCATCGAAGCCATCACTCGCACAGCTAATACTGGAAAAATTGGCGATGGCAAAATTTTTGTGACTACACTCGAACGGACCATTCGTATTCGTACGGGCGAAACAGGGCAAGATGCTCTTTAAGATAATTAGGGGATATTTCAAATGATCGTTCAATTTTATAAACATGCACTCACAGCACTGTTCGTATGCTTACCAAGTCTCGGTCTTGCAGATGAATTAAGTGGTGCAAACACCTCATGGATACTGACTTCAACGGCTTTGGTTTTATTCATGACCATACCTGGCCTTTCATTATTTTATGCCGGCCTAGTGCGAAGTAAGAATGTTCTGTCGGTATTGATGCAATGTTTTGCAATTACCTGCTTGGCATCAATCACTTGGGTAGTATTTGGTTATAGTATGAGTTTCTCTGATGGAGGTTCATTCAATCAATGGATGGGTAGCATTACACAGAATTTTTTCTTATCTGATGTTTCACGTTCAAGTATGTCAGGTGACATTCCTGAAACAGTTTTCGTTATGTTCCAAATGACTTTTGCTGTGATCACACCGGCACTAGTCATTGGCGGCTTTGCAGAGCGCATGAAGTTCTCAGCTGTGCTCTGGTTCACAATATTATGGCTAGCGGTAGTATATTTCCCAGTATGTCATTGGGTTTGGGGCGGCGGTTGGCTGTCGGATAAAGGCGCATTAGATTTTGCCGGTGGCCTAGTGGTACATATCACTGCCGGTGTTGGCGCACTCATTGCTGCCATAGTGCTCGGATCACGACACGGCTTTCCGCAAACACCACTGCCTCCTCACAACATGACTATGACGGTCACCGGTGCAGGTATGCTTTGGGTCGGTTGGTTTGGCTTCAACGGAGGAAGCGCTCTTGCCGCAAATGGCGATGCAGGCATGGCGATTTTAGTGACCCATATCAGTGCTGCAGTCGCTTCATTAACGTGGATGACGATCGAATGGGTGAAATATGGCAAGCCCAGTGTGCTAGGAATTGTCACCGGTATGGTTGCAGGCTTGGGTAGTATTACCCCGGCTTCAGGTTTTGTCGGCCCTATGGGCGCCATTGTGATTGGCCTGTCTGCAGGCTTTATTTGCTTTACCGCAACTAACTTTATGAAGCGCACACTGAAAATTGATGACTCTCTGGATGTTTTCCCTGTGCATGGAGTCGGCGGCATTATCGGCACCTTATTAGCCGGCATTTTTGTGGCTTCTCAATACGGTGGTGCGGGACTTGCTGAAGGCATGACAATTGCCGATCAATTCAGCGTACAGTTGATGGCGGTCGTCGCTGTTATCATCTGGACGGCTATCGCAAGTTACGTGATATTGAAAATCATCGATGTGATTTGTGGTCTACGTGTCAATGATGAGGTTGAGCGCAATGGCCTAGATATCTCTGAACATGAAGAAAAAGGCTACAATATTTAGCTCTCA
>CAZKDD010000004.1:3778-18586 GCA_964551535.1 uncultured Thiotrichales bacterium
ATATAGCCAGCATTCCATGCAGTATGACCAGGGCGGCTCTAGGGCCGCCCTTTTTTATTGCATGTCTATCAGCATAAGTGCCTCAGTTGTCTTATAATGTCAGAAGTGAATACTCAAAATCCATCCAATATTACTGCTGCTCGCATATCAATTGATGATCATCAAATTGATGAGTCAAAAATATGCCCACGAGCAATCAACATCATTAAAAAACTTCATACTGCGGATTATGAGGCGTATTTAGTCGGTGGTTGTGTGCGTGATTTAATTCTCAATATCATCCCTAAAGATTTCGATGTAGTGACTAATGCACGTCCTGAACAAATTTGTAAAATCTTCAGTAATAGTCGACTTATTGGTCGTCGATTTCGCCTCGTTCATGTTTACTCTCAACGAAGTTATATCGAAGTCTCAACCTTTCGTGCCATCGCAGATGCCAACAGACAAACACACACTCAAGAGGATAATAATGGGCGAATCGTGCGTGATAATACTTATGGCAATATGGAGGAAGATGCCCTTAGACGAGACTTTAGTATTAATGCGCTTTACTATGATTTAAGCACCTCGGAAGTCATCGATTTTTGTCATGGCATGGAAGACCTGCACAATAAACAAATAAGAATGATTGGTGAGGTATTTACACGCTATAAAGAAGACCCGGTTAGAATGCTTCGAGCTGTACGCTTTAAATCAAAATTATCACTGGCACTAACAGAAGAAACGGCTGAACCAATAAATACATTGGGCGGTTTATTACGCGATATCCCACCAGCAAGATTGTTTGATGAAATGGTTAAACTCTTCCACAGTGGTTCAGCAGTAAAATGCTTTAACGCCCTTAAAGATTATAATCTTCTGCATATATTGTTTCCCCATACTGCTCATCATTTAGAAAATGATGAACAATTCATGCAACTGATTTATGCGGCTTTAGCTAATACCGACCGTCGTATTATTACCGGCAAGTCAGTCAACCCAGCTTTCATTTTTGCTATCTTGTTATGGCGGCCGTATCAATCCCTACTAGATGAATACATGTCGCGCGATCAACCAGTATCAGAACTAGTGTGGGCAGCCGCTCGCACAACTGTAAATAACCAATCCAGTATGACCTTTATTCCCAAACGCTTAGCTATTGTCATCTGTGAAATCTGGCGCCTACAACATCGTTTTACGCAGCGCAAGAATCATCGTACTCTTAAGATTCTCAATCATCCGCGCTTTCGTGCCGCTTATGACTTCTTCTGCTTACGCACAGAAGCGGGAGAAATTGATAGCAATGAGTGTACTTGGTGGACGCAAATTCAAAACGCTGATGACGAACAAAAACATCATATGATCCAAACTAAAAAACCTCACTCAATATGAATTCATCACTGATCACAGAATGTTACATTGGCTTAGGCAGTAATCTAGAGGATCCTTATGCCCATGTGATAGACGCCCTATGGGACATAGACCAAATCGAGCATACCGATTTAATCAGTTTTTCTAGTCTCTATACTAGCCGCCCTATGGGCCCACAAGATCAACCCCCCTATGTGAATGCTGCCGCATGCATCCACACGCATTTACATGCACAGGATCTTTTAAACGCCCTCCAGGCTATTGAACTAGCACACGGGCGAGTGCGCAAACAAGAGCAATGGGGGCCACGAACTTTGGATTTAGATATATTAGTTTTTGGCAATCAGTCTATTAACAATCAGACACTTACAGTCCCACATCCGGGGATAGCTAAAAGAGAATTTGTCCTTTACCCATTGCATGAATTGAATAAACACCTCATGATTCCTCACTTAGGACGTATACATCGCATCAAGTCTCGCTGTTACAGAAACGGCTTGATACAACTACAAGATTAGATATGCAAGATTCATTACCTGACTACACAGTAATTGAGGGACCGATCGGGGTGGGCAAATCAAGCCTCTCTCAACGTCTAGCTAATGAATTTAACTCTGAGCTGATCCTAGAAGAAATCGATGACAATCCATTCTTGGAGCAGTTTTATCAACGGCCAAAAGAAGCTGCCCTGTCTACGCAATTGTATTTCCTCATGCAACGCACCAAGCAAATTCAATCATTGCGTCAGTCGAGCATCTTCACACAAACCAAGATAGCGGATTATTTGATAGATAAAGATAAATTATTTGCTCAAGTGACCCTCAATCCGACAGAATATGATCTCTATCTGCAAGTCTATGAGCATATGATTACTGAGGCTCCCAAACCGGATCTAGTCGTCTACTTACAAGCGCCTGTGTCCACGCTTTTAGAACGCATTAAAAAACGTGGGCGTAATTTTGAACGCTTCATTGAAACCAATTATCTCGAACAATTAAACGAAGCCTATGCTGAGTTCTTCTATCACTATCATGAAACCCCTCTTTTGATAGTCAATGCTAGCGATATAGACTTTATTAATAATGACCGAGATTATGAGCAGCTGAAAGCACAAATTATGAATACCACCAGCGGACGCCACTATTACAATCCTTTGTCATTTGTGAGTTAGTGGCCATGAGTAAACAAAATTCACTGGGTGTCACCATCAGCACCCTGCGCAATATGCGCAACAAAAATGAAAAAATTGCCTGTCTTACCGCCTATGACGCCAGCTTTGCTCAATTACTAGACACGTGTGGGATTGATGTAATTTTAGTCGGTGATTCACTGGGCATGGTAATACAAGGCGCAAGCTCGACCGTCAGCGTTACTATGGAAGACATGCTCTATCACACACATTGTGTGAGTCGTGCCAGCTCGCATGCACTCATTATTGCCGATATGCCATTCATGAGTTACCCCAATGTCGATACCGCATTAGAGAACGCTACCCGACTGATGCAGGAAGCTGGCGCACAAATGATTAAGCTAGAGGCCACTCAACGCCAGACAGAAATCGTTGCTGAACTGAGCGCCTGTGGAATCCCAGTCTGCGCGCACTTAGGTCTAAGACCACAATATGTGCATAAATTAGGCAGTTATCAAACCCAAGCCCAAGACCCAGTCGCTGCCGATGAATTGCTGGCCACTAGCCATGCCTTACAGCAGGCTGGCGCAGATGTGTTGTTACTTGAGTGTATTCCTAGCGAGCTGGCTCAAAAAGTTAGCGCACAAGTCGACTTACCTGTTATTGGCATCGGCGCTGGCAAGCATTGCGATGGACAAATATTAGTCCTACAAGACATTCTCGGTATCACAGCAGGCACACCGCCATCATTTGTGAAAAACTATATGCAACAGTGCAGCATTCAAGAAGCAGTGAAAAAATATATTTATGAAGTGAAGGCGGGATTATTCCCTGATCGATAGCACCACGAGTCTGTATTTTTACCACCATGATTATCATCCATAACAGCGATCAGATGCAGTGCCAAATGCACAACTGGCAATCCGATCAAGTTATTCTCGTGCCCACCATGGGTAATTTGCACCGGGGTCATCAGCAACTCATCCAACATGCGCAATCTCTGGGCAATCGTACCGTGGTGAGTATTTTTGTTAATCCCATCCAATTTAACCAAGCCTCAGATTATGAACGTTATCCTCGAACTTATGAGGCAGATCTACAACTACTAGAAAAAATGCATGTCGATGCAGTTTTTGCACCCAGTGAGTCACAAATATATCCTGATGGAATATCGAACACTCTTGCCATGCCTGCAACGCCATTGGCAAATGAATTTTGTGGCCATCATCGCCCTGGACATTTCTCTGGCGTGTGTACGGTGGTGGCACGACTATTCGAGATTATCCCCGCATATAGCGCGGTGTTTGGAGAGAAAGACTTCCAACAATTATTAATCATCCAGAACTTAGTCGAGGCACGGGGCTACCCTATTAATATCGTGCCAGTGAAAACTCAGCGTGAGTCAGATGGATTAGCTTACAGTTCACGTAATCAGTATTTAACAACGGAACAGCGACGAACGGCGCCTTGGTTATACAAAATATTGACTCGAGCACAGCGCAATTACACAGGCAGCAATAGCCAAGGAATCCAAGCAGAGTCTGTGAAATTACTAGAAGAACATGGGTTTAAAGTCGAATATTTCAGCCTGCGTGATGCCTCAGACTTAACACAAATCAATGCACACACCCAGCGTGTAGTGATCTTATGCGCCGCTTGGCTTGGGCAGACTCGTTTGATCGATAATATACTTTTTGAAAATTCTTAATTGTGTATACTATGAACAATTCACAGAGTAGAAACTCTGGCAATTAGCTAAAAACCATTTACAATGGAGCTAAGGCAGTCAGCTTTTTAATCATAGTGCTTTGATCAAAAAGCGACATTAATCATCATAAATACATAATAAATTAATTATAAAGGGTATGAATATGGCATGGTTTATCGTTGGGTGTATCGTTTTAGCATTTGTTATCAACATTGCTTCACAATTGAATCTTTTCAAACACCTTAAGAACGGCACAATATACAGATAATCGAGATTTTCTAACAAAAATTCATCGATATAATTAGCTAGTGAAATCGGCAAGTGATATCAGTCGAAAAATCTAGCGAAGAACAAATAATCTTAACCAAACTAATAGCCGATATTTCAATCGGCGACCTTTTGTTAAGGCGCATTTCACAAAAAAAGCGGACTCAAGTCCGCTTTTTTTGTTGTCGATACTTTTCACCCGCTCATCTAAAGTGCACAATCTTAGTGCCTCATGGTTAAGTTTCAATGCAGATACCAAACCAGCAACGTCATATCAAAAAGCATTTAAATCAGATTTTTCTGTCATAATTAACCTTATGTAAAATTCTTCACTGAGCACTACTAAACTCTCAGAGCTGACTATCATCATGAAAACAGCATGGAAAAAATTACAATCTTGCGCCAATGAACTTCACACTGTTCATTTACGAGAGTTATTCCAGCAATCGGATAATCGTTTCGAACAATTCAGCTGTCAGGGTGGTCCCTTATTATTTGATTACTCTAAAAATCGCATCAATAGCGCGGTAATGAACGGCTTGATTGAACTTGCAGAAAGTTGCGATCTTGGTACTTGGCGAGAGGCAATGTTTGATGGACAAACTATCAACACCACTGAACAGCGCGCAGTGTTACATACCGCTTTACGCCACCCACAGCATCCCGTCGTTGGCGATCAAGTCACCTCAGCATTAGATAAGCTCGAGCATTTAAGTGAGCAATTACGCTCCGGTGAGTGGTTAGGATATAGCGGCTTAGCTATTAGCGATGTGGTGATTTTGGGTATCGGTGGATCCTATCTCGGTCCTAAATTAGTGTGTGAGGCACTTGATCACCTAGCTACCAGTGACCTCAATATTCACTTTGTCGCTAACGTGGACGCACATGCGTTGCAACAAACCCTCAAAGGATTAAATCCAGAAACCTGTGTTTTTGTGGTCATTTCAAAAAGTTTCAGTACACAAGAAACTCTGTTTAACGCACATTCTGCCCTCGCCTGGTTTCCAACAGAACAACCAAACACAGTCATTACCGAAAGACATTTTTTAGCGATTACGGCCAACCACGAACGCGCACATGCTTTTGGCATTGGTAGCGATAACATTCTCACCATGTGGGACTGGGTAGGCGGTCGCTATTCCCTATGGAGCGCAGTTGGCTTTCCTATTGTCATCAAACTAGGAATGACGCAATTCAAGCAATTACTGGCAGGGGCTCACAGCATGGATGAGCACTTTTTGAATACGCCTTTACGGCACAACCTACCGGTACTGATGGGATTAATAGGCATATGGAATATCAATTTCCTCAACTACACTGAGCAGGCTGTTTTACCTTATGATCACCGCCTCAGGAGTTTGCCACTTTTCTTGCAACAACTGGATATGGAGAGCAATGGCAAACACGTCGATCGCGATGGAAAGGAAGTAAATTACGCCACCTCTCCTGTATTATTTGGTGAGGCCGGCACCAATGGACAACATGCTTTTCATCAGCATCTACACCAAGGCACGTCGATCGTGCCTTGTGATTTCATTGGCTTTGCGCAGCCATCCCATTCCCTGCCCGAGCATCATCACGCCTTGCTAGCTAATATGCTGGCACAATCGCAAGCGATGATGTGGGGGCGTAATCAATCTGAGACAGAGGAATTTCTGATCACACAGGGTAAGACACGACAACAGGCACAGACATTAGCGCCTGCCATGAGCTTTGACGGTAATCGACCCAGCAATGTGTTGCTGGGTCCTGCACTCTCAGCAGAAACTTTAGGGGCTTTGTTAAGTGCTTATGAGCACAAAATTTTTGTACAAGCAGTGGTTTGGAATATCAATGCATTTGATCAGATGGGCGTGGAATTAGGTAAAACACTGAGCAATAAAGTCTTGCCTCAATTGTCAGGTACAACAGATCCTTCTGAAGATATCCATATGGACGCGTCTACACGCGGCTTGTTGCAATATTTAATCTCACAAAGCTAGGATTGTTGGTGTTGTTGCAATGCCCAACGGATATGCTCAGCCAGCATTTCTGATGCTTCAGGTAAGCGACTTCTAAGCGCTTTGATCTCGCTTTCAGTACCCTTTGAATTACCTAAAGCAACTGCAATATTACGTAACCATCGCTGATATCCGATACGTCGTATGGCCGAGCCCTCCGTGTAGCGCAAGAAATCTTGCTCCGTCCACATAAACAAAGTCACCAAATCACTTTGATCTAGATCATGCCGCTTAGCAAAATCCGCCAACGGCGATGTCTGTGAAAACTTATTCCACGGACAGACCAGCTGACAATCATCACAGCCATATATGCGATTACCAATCGCTTGGCGATATTCCACAGGAATCGAGCTTTTATGTTCAATAGTGAGATAAGAAATACATTTACGCGCATCAAGTTTATAGGGCGCGATAATTGCTTGCGTTGGACAAATATCCATACACGCCTGACAGCTACCACAATGATTGGTGGCTTTCTTATCGACAGGCAAAGGCAGATCAGTAAATAATTCGCCCAAAAAGAACCAAGACCCAGCCTCTTCAGAGAGCAAGTTAGTATGCTTACCTACCCAGCCGAGACCGGCTTTATGAGCCAAAGCTTTTTCCATCACTGGCGCACTATCCACAAAGGCACGATACCCAAACTCCCCTACCTGTTGCTGAATCTTATCGGCTAATTTTTGTAATCGCTTGCGCATCACTTTGTGATAATCACGGCCCAAGGCATAACGAGAAATATAGGCAAGTTGACTATCATCCAGTACTTCTTGAGCCGCTTGAGCTTGTGGTGGCATATAGTTCATGCGCACTGAGATGATACGCGACGTGCCAGCGATTAACTCTGCTGGCCGCGCTCTAATCGTGCCATGGCGCTGCATATAATCCATTTCACCTTGCATACCCGCTTGCAACCATTCTACAAGATGACCCTCATGTTCACTGAGGTCGGTGTCTGTCACTCCCACACGATCAAAACCTAATTCATGTGCCCAGATATGAATCTTTTTCAACAGATCTTGCATGGCGAGATGCTGAGGATTACATTGTCTCATTAGCTATTCTCAATTTAATACAGTCACGTAGCTTGCACTCGGTATTGCCTATTTATTCCAAAGCCGGCTAGGACACCAGCATAATCAAACAGCATTTTCATGTACCATTCACACACTATGAATCTCAACTTTCACTTCACATTGCAGCATGACTGATCCCTGTGCGCCATTGATTATTACTTCCAGTGAGGAAATGGAAGCACTAGGCGCGCGTATCGCAACCGCCATCAGCATTCCTGCAGTGATTTATCTGCGAGGAGAATTAGGCGCTGGCAAGACGACGCTAGTGAGAGGCATATTGCGTGAACTTGGGCATCAGGGTCTAGTCAAAAGTCCAACCTTTACATTAGTAGAGAGCTATCACTTGAACTCGATTGAGGCTCATCATTTTGATTTATACCGTCTCAACGATCCCCATGAACTGGATTATATTGGACTGAGTGAATACTGCCACGCTAACAGCCTGTGCTTTTTTGAATGGCCAGATTTGGGTGCTGGTCTGGTACCTCAGGCTAATCTAGAAATCGACATTAGCTATCATGCCGATGGCCGCCAGTGTCTGGTTAAAGGTTTGACTTTACCTTAAGCTATAGCGAGCATATAAAATTGCTGAAAGATGATGATTTGCGCTAAGGTATAGCCACACAATGGACAGCTTTTGCAGCTTAATGAGGACCAACATTGATATCTATCATGCACTGCAACACACTGAATCTACACATATTAAGCTCGACATCACATAACAGATCCTCATCTGCTAAACCCCAATGTGTGCGTCGCTTGATGATCTCACTTGTCTATACCCTGTTAGCTTTAATTGCAATTACCTTGCAAACGGTATCGGCTGCCAGCATAGATAATATCCGCATTTCTAAGACAGCTCAGTCTACGCGTATTGTGTTAGATAGTTCATCAACCCCCGATTACAGTCTATTTACCCTCAATAACCCTGCACGCATTGTTATCGATATCAAAAATACGCGATTAAACACACCGATAAACCAATCAATATTTGAAAATTCTGCAGTACGCTATCTTAGGCACGCTACAAGAGAAAATCACCATTTACGTCTAGTGTTCGATCTCGATTATCAAACGGTCGCCAGCAGTTTCATACTCGCACCCAGTGCTGATCGGCCTCATCGTCTAGTCATCGACCTAAAAGCGCAGGTCTTGCAGCAAGTCAATCTGACCCAATCCAAGACAACAGCATCGAAAACGCTCACTTCCAAGAAAAAAGCCATCCCTAAACCACGTAAAGTGATTGTTGCAATTGATGCTGGTCATGGAGGTAAAGATCCGGGCGCTATCGGCAAGGGTGGCACCTATGAGAAAAAAGTTGTGCTGGAAATATCACAACGTCTGAGCAAACTCATTAACGCCGACCCTGGCATGACAGCAGTTATGACACGCAACTCAGATTATTATGTGACGCTACGAGGACGCTTAAAAAAAGCTCGTGACCAAAAAGCTGATGTATTTCTCTCCATTCATGCCGATGCCGTTGAAAACAGAAAAGTACAAGGTTCGTCGGTATATATACTGTCTGAACATGGTGCCAGTAGTGAGGCCGCAAAAATCCTAGCTCAAAGCCATAACACTGCAGATACTATCAGTGGGGTCAAACTCGCCGGCAAGGCTACAGTTTTGCAGAAAGTCATTGTAGACTTGTCGCAATCAGCGACTATCGACTCGAGTTTGGATCTCGCCACGGCTGTAAGAGATGAACTCAAAAAAATGGGTAAGGCACGTGAGCGCATTGATGCGGCTGGATTTGCGGTGCTGAAATCGCCTGACATCCCCTCAATACTCGTAGAGACCGCTTTTATTTCGAATCCCACTGAGGAGAAAAAATTACGCTCACCCACTCACCAACAAAAATTGGCACAGTCCATCTACCGAGGGATTAGAAACTATCTTGCAAAACATGCTCCCAAAGATACCTATATTGCAGCAAGACAAAATACAGCAGAGCATACGGTACGCAGTGGAGAAACATTATCAGCCATCGCGCTACGTTATCGAGTGGATTTAGACACACTACGTCAAATAAATCGTCTAAGAACGGATAAAATTCGAGTAGGTCAGACATTGATCATTCCCAATGCCTGACCGTTAGTGGGTTAGGGCTGCGCCTAGCTATTTTGTTTTGGCATTAAATAAGCTAATGCTATCGCTACGATAAACAATGCTGGTACATCCCCTAAAAGATGACCCATGTTGTGTTCACCATCAAATGACTGCACCGCCATCACTCCACCATGGGCAACACTCGACCATATAGTGAAAGATATTAAGCTGCGATGTGCCAATGGATCTCTTGATGCAATCAATAAGAAAATGCCTAACACCACATAAATACTAATAATCATCTCTAAGTAGTATGAGCGACCTTCAGTATGCCAAGACCAACCTGATGGCCATAGGTTTGTCAGTGGCCATATCGCAAAAACAAATGTTAATCCCACCAAAATTAACACGATGCGTAATGCTTTTAGCTTAGCTTCATCAGTCATAATTCCTCTCCTATAGTTATAATTTTCGGATATTAGTAAATTTTATGAGCGCATAACTGGCTTATTCTTGAGATATATCAGTTTGTAGATAACCAACATACTACCATTCGAAAACACTTTAAAGTACATTAATTACTGAGGTTGGGATCACATTAACTTAAGCGGGAGTTAAACCAGACAATGAACGCAACCTTATATGAAAAGATCGGCGGCAAAGAGGTCGTCAAGCGAACTTCTCATCATCTTTATGTCAACATTCTAAAGAACGAACTACTCAGTCCTTTTTTCAAGAATATTGATGTGAAAGTCCAAGAACGCAAGATGAATGCTTTTTTAACCTATATCTTTGGTGGCAATTCGCTATATACCGGCAAAACCATGCGTCGCGCCCATCAAGATGCCGTTGCTGCAGGTCTCAATGATGTGCATTTTGATGCCATGATGAATTGTGTCGAGCAGTCATTACACGAATCAGAGGTAGAGCAGGATTTAATTGACCAAGTCATGCCTGTTATCGAAAAACATCGTAAAGATATACTCAATCGTTAGACGATTTAAATTATCTCAATAATCAATCGCACAAAGACTAACATGCATTTTGTTGGTCTTGCTCTCAAACATTTTAGCCCCTTGCCTCAGCAACGCTTGGGCTAAAATTGTCAGTTTAGGAGAATAAATTTTTCTCCCACCATTGAGTGAGCGCTTTTTCATAGACAGATTGCACACTGCCCATCAATTTCTCACCTACACTTTTGGGTGAGCGGTGGGTGATCTCATAAACCGTTGCATGTTGGCTTTTTTCTAGCAAGTAATCATCACTCGTCATTAACTCATCCACCAGATTAAGTTCTAAAGCCCTCTTACCTAGCCAGTGTTCGCCTGTAGCCACTTCTTCAATGTTTAATGAACTTCGGTTTTCAGCTACAAACGCTTTGAACAAATCATGTGTCTCTTGCATTTGCTCAGTAAAATGCGCTCTGTCTTGATCGGTATTTTTACCGAACATGGTGATCGTTCGTTTTAGATCACCGGCCTTGATTTGTTCGTACTCAATACCATGCCTCTCTAACAATTTATTAAAATTTGGCATTTGGGCAATAACACCAATCGAACCCAGTACTGAGAAGGGTGCGGCAATGATTCTATCTGCCACACAGGCCATCATATAACCTCCACTGGCAGCCACTTTATCAACAGCGACAGTTAAAGGAATGCCACGCTGTCGAATTCTTTGCAACTGTGAAGCCGCCAATCCATGTTCGTGTACTAAGCCACCTGAATTTTCTAAGCAAATGACCACTTCATCTTTGTCAGTGGCAATCGATAGCAAAGCGGTTATTTCCTTGCGTAAATGTTTCACTGCCGTGGCTTTTATATTGCCGACAAAATTAAGCACAAATACGCGCCGCTCTTGGGACGTCTTTGCCGTGGTTAACTGCTTAGATTGTTTTTGCAGCTTTTTAAGCTGTTTTTTTGTAGAAGTCGATGCCTGCATGAGCTTCTTGAGATGGGCAAACTTCTTACTGAGATTTTTGATTTCTATGCGCTCATCAGTGGATGAATTTTTTTGAGAGGCTGAAACAATTAGCAATACCACTAGTACGATGAAGAAAACTAGCGTGACGGTTTTAGCGAAAAACAAACCATAATTTAACAAAAATTCCATCATGAGCATTCAATACCTTAGTGTTGTTACGTGATTATTTTTGCACTTAGCTTATGTGTGATTTTTAAATGTGAATTCAGCATACCACTGACCACAACCATTCGAACTCTCTGGATTCATATACAACGACTGTAAAATCATCTTGCCATTGTCTCCTAAAACGTCACCCGACAATAAACTCTTGTAATGTTGCCCTGCAAGTAATTGATGCCCTAGTGTCATGAAAAAATGATCTACATAACCTTGAGCTAACAGATCTTGTAACAGATCTGGACCAGCCATTAAATATACAGAGCGGTAATCCTGTTGCTGTAAAAAATTCATCAACGCATGCACTTCAACATGACGCTGATCACCCATGCGATAAACTTGGTGGCCGTTATTCTGCCATTGCTGTAATACCTCAGGATTAGCTTGTCCACCACTGACTATATGCACCTGTTGCCCATGCTGATCCAATGAAGGATGCCATGGAAATTCGCCACTACCACTGAGTATGACAACATCAGGCTGCGCACTTAAACCTTGATGTGCACGCCAATCATGCAAATATTGAAATTCGTCTGCGTCAGGAATTTGTAACACATTGCCCAGCTTGCCCGCCGCTAAGGAGCGCATGTAGCCACCATGCGTGATGATACAATCTGCATGTGCATACAGCTCCATTAATAATATAAAGTCTTCCTCGGATTTGAGTGCAACAGGCAATTCATGGCCTTGATCAGAGCCTTCGGCAATGGCAATGCGGCCGTCTAGGCTGCTTAAAAAATTAGCAAATACTATGGGTCTTTGATTTTTATTTGCGGCAAGCCTAGCGTGTCTAAGATACAATCCCTGCAAAGGCTCATTACAGTCCGATTCAGCATTAGTTGAGCTTGGATAGAGACGAATTAGTTGATTACTCATACATTTTCTTAAATAAAATTATATGGCCATACCACATATACAATCAGCATACCCTAAAAAGCGCTATAAATATGGTGAATTTCTGGTGACACTACTCACTGACGTGGTGAGCAAAGACGCACAACAATACACCTACCTCATTGCCATTATGCCCGAGGGTAAAACACAGCCTGAAGTATACATCACCTATCAAGCCGTTAGCTCACAAGGCGATGTCACCTACCAGATAAAAGTTATTTCTGAGCAAGACGAACATATTATCAATGATGACGCTAATCCCATGGGTGAAGGCGCTTTCTGTGACTTTGCATTGCAAGGTATAGAGCAAATGTTTGGACTCACAGATGAGACGCCTGTGGCACTGCATTGAAGTTTGAGATCTGCAAACTTATGCCGACTATTATTGAAAAATTACCTGATCACTTAATCAACCAAATTGCTGCAGGTGAAGTCATTGAACGCCCTGCTTCTGTCCTTAAAGAATTATGTGAAAATAGTATAGATGCAACCGCAAGTAAGCTCACAATAGAGCTGGAGCGTGGCGGCATACAGCGCATATTAGTGCGTGATAATGGAACAGGTATCGACAAAGATCAGTTGCCTATCGCACTGACACGACATGCCACGTCCAAGATCCGCTGTCTGGAAGATCTGCAACACATTGAAAGCATGGGTTTTCGTGGAGAAGCCTTACCCAGTATTGCCTCGATTGCGCGAGTGTCAATTACTTCCAATACGCAACAACATAACGAAGCTTGGATGCTACACAGCGAAGGCGGGCAATATAATGATGTCAAACCAGCCGCACATGGCAAAGGCACTAGTGTCGAAGTTAACGATATTTTCTATAACACCCCAGCAAGAAGAAAATTTTTGCGCACAGATAAAACTGAATATAATCACTGTGAGCAAGTCGTCAAACGATTGGCTTTAGTCAACTTTCATCTCAACATTGAGTTACGACACAATCAAAAAACTATTTACTCATTGCCGGTGGCCGCCACAGCGGAACAAAAACAAAAACGACTAGAAATACTTTTAGGTCAGGGGTTTGTCGAGCATCTTATTGCCATCGAACGACAAGATGCGGGGATGAAATTATCTGGCTGGGTAGCGGCGCCTGATTTTTCACGTGTGCAGGCAGATCTTCAGTATCAATATGTGAATCGCCGCCATATTCGTGACAAAACACTCACTCATGCGGTCAAATTAGCTTATCAAGATGTGTTGTACCATGGGCGCCACCCTGCCTATGTTTTACTCTTAGAAATTGACCCTGCTCAGGTGGATGTTAATGCTCATCCGGCCAAACATGAAGTTCGCTTTCATGATACGCGCACGATCCACAACTTTGTGCGTCAAACCGTCAAGCAAGCCGTCAGCCAGGTGCGCGATGCACCGATTGATTCTCGCAACCTTGATAAACTGACAGGCTTGGTATCGACTCACACGCCACAACAAACCACACTCAAACCATACAGCGGTAGCTCGCGTATGTCAGTCGAACAATATAAAGCGCTTTACAACCATAACCCTCAGTCCTCGACAACGTTTCGCTACCCGACGACCCCATCCTCCAACAATACCAACTATTTGCTTCAAAGCACGCTTAATCCCGTTGGGCATGATGCAGATCAGTCATCCACAGACATACCGTTACTCGGCTATGCCATAGCCCAGCTACACGGGATTTACATTTTGGCGCAAAACCAACATGGATTAGTACTGGTAGATATGCATGCCGCTCACGAGCGTGTGGTATATGAAAAGCTCAAACAACAAACAAAGAACCATGAGATTGAACAGCAACAATTATTAGTGCCGCTGCAAATATCGGTATCTAGCTCAGAAGCCAGATTGGTAGAGGATCAAAAAACACAATTCGAATCTTTCGGTTTTGATATCGATCGTGTAGGTGAGTCTTCTATCATAGTGCGCACCATCCCCCACATACTCAGTCACAGTGATTTAGCTCAAGTGTTACATGATGTGATGACAGATATTGCAAAATCTCAGAGCAGCACACGTATTGAAGATTTTCACAACGAGTTATTATCAAGCATCGCCTGTCATGGCTCAGTGCGAGCAAACCGCGAAATGAAACTCCATGAAATGAATGCTTTATTACGTGCTATGGAAGACACTGAACGCAGCAATCAGTGCAATCATGGGCGTCCGACTTGGATCCAACTACGTATCGCAGATCTGGATAAA
>CAZKDD010000005.1:0-17983 GCA_964551535.1 uncultured Thiotrichales bacterium
AGACTCTATGCCCAAATGGAAAAACACGTATCCAGGAGTAGAGAATTTATCTGTGGCAGTGATGGGTTGCGTGGTTAACGGGCCTGGTGAGAGTAAGCACGCTGATATAGGTATCAGCCTGCCCGGCAGTGGAGAAGCACCCGTAGCGCCTGTCTATATCAATGGAGAGAAGTCTTGCACCTTGCGCGGTGAGAATATCGCTGAGGACTTTAAATTATTAGTGAATCAGTACATACAACAGCACTACTCAAAATAATTTTTTTCAATTGACTTGCCATACTTAGCTCTTACCTTTCATAGAGCGAATTTTACGCCTAGCATGCTTATCTGGTCGCGCATCAAATTGTGGCAGGCCTTGATTGAGCATCTTTCGTTGCAAACGATCTAAATCTCTTCTTTCACGACTCTCTTCAGTTTCACTATAAAGTGTTTGCGCAATTTTTGCCGCTGTTCTTTTATCATTCACTTCTAACACTATGACATCTTGTCGCTGGCCAGCCTTATTAATACTGATATAATCGTCGATTTTTACACGATAGGAAGCTTTCACACGCTGTTTATTAACATGCACACGACCACCTTCAACGGCTTCAGTCGCCATACTTCGGGTTTTATAAAAGCGTGCGGCCCATAACCATTTGTCAATTCTGATTAAAGCTTGCATAAGTCTAAAAATTTATGCTCTCGATGCTCATAAAATCACATCGCACCCTTGGTAGACATTCATATTGTCCATTAACCTCAATCATCCCAATCATAAAGGTGATGCTCTAAAGGTCCGGCCTGCTGAGCAACGACCGCTCTGTTATGAACTGACACGCCTGCTGTATGAACACTGTTAGGATCACCTGAAACTAGTGGATGCCAATCCGGTAGTGCTTGGCCTTGTGCTCGCAAGCGATAAGCACAGGTACTAGGTAGATAATCAAACGCTTGTATATTTTCAAGTGTTAGCTGAATACAATCAGGTACCTTTTCAACACGATGAGCGTAATCAGAGCATCGACAAGTTTGAGTGTTAAATTGCTGACAAGCTACATTGGTATAATAAATTTTATACGTGTCTTCATCTTGTAACTTAGCCATACAGCATTTACCACAACCATCACATAAAGCCTCCCATTGGTCATCAGTCAACTCCTGCAATGGCTTGTGCCACCAGTGCTTAGAGGTTTCTAGCATGAGCTAATCATCCAAGTACGCATGGTCTTCAACAAACCCGAGACAATTAGGCAGCAAAATCAACAATGATCTTGTTTAAACGTGTGACAAACTCGGCTGGATTTTCTAATTGCCCACCCTCAGCCAAGATGGCCTGTTCAAAGAGTAATGTTGACCATTCTTTTACCTGATCCATATCTGTCTCATCTTTCATTTTCAACACCAAGGGATGCTGGGGATTGATTTCTAGTACGGGTTTTGTATCCGGTAAAGCTTGGCCTGCTTGCTTGAGCAGGTGTTGCATATAGAGAGCCATATCTTGCTCATTAAGTACCACACAAGCAGGGGATGAAGTGAGTCGATGCGACACTCTCACATCCTCGACCTTGCCCTCAAGACTATTTTTTATCTGCTCAACAATATCACTTGCTTCTTCCTCAGTTTTCTTTTGCGCCTCTTTTTCATCACTGTCTGAGAATTTGTCTAAATCCAGCTCACCTTTGGCAACAGATATGAATGTCTTGCCATCAAATTCATTCAAAGAGCCCATTAACCACTCATCTACACGGTCTGACATCAATAATACTTCTATGCCTTTCTTGCGGAAAATTTCCAAATGTGGACTATTCTTTGCCGCATTAAAATTATCTGCAGTGATGTAATAAATAGAGTCTTGTTCTTCACCCATACGCTCGATGTAATCGGCCAAAGAAACTGTTTGTTCCTCTTGATCTGAATGAGTTGAAGCAAAACGTAACAACCCTGCAATTTGCTCTTTATTCACGAAATCTTCAGCGGGACCTTCTTTCATGACCCGACCAAACTGCGACCAAAACTGTTGATATTTTTCGGCTTCATTTTTTGCCATTTTTTCTAACAGGCCAAGTAATTTTTTCACTGAGCCTGATCGAATAGATTCAATCACTTTATTGCTCTGTAATATTTCTCGTGAAACGTTCAATGGCAAATCATTCGAATCTATAATGCCTCGCGCAAAACGCAAATAACGCGGTAATAACTTTTCAGCATCTTCCATGATAAAAACCCGCTGAACATACAGTTTAAGCCCATGTGTTTGATTAGGCTCATATAAATCAAACGGTGCCTTGCTGGGAACATAGAGCAAAGAAGTATATTCAGTCTTCCCTTCTACACGATTGTGTGACCATGCCAGCGGATCCTCGAAGTCATGCCCTACATGCTTGTAAAATTCTATATACTCGTCATCGCTGATGTCTGACTTAGCCCGCGTCCATAATGCTGAGGCTTTATTAATCACCTCAATCTCATCCGTTAACTCGCTCTTGTCATCCTCTTTATACATCTCAATCGGCAGTGGGATGTGATCAGAGTACTTACTTATAATTGAACGCAAACGCCAACCTGATAACAGGTCATACTCATCTTGCTTGAGATGCAAAGTGATCTCCGTACCCCGGCGATCATAATCAACGGTTTCTAATTCATATTCACCGGTGCCGCGTGAACTCCAAAGCACGGCCTCATCAGAGGCTACACTGGCACTACGTGTTTTAAGTTCGACTTTATCAGCAACAATGAATGCAGAATAAAAACCAACACCAAACTGACCAATCAAGTTTGAGTCTTTGGCTTGATCACCAGTCAGATTTTGCAAAAATTCTTTAGTCCCGGATTTTGCAATGGTACCAATATTGTTAATAACTTCTTCACGAGTCATACCAATACCATTATCTCGAATCACCAGTGTATGAGCATCCTTGTTATATTCGATATGTATTTTTAATTGCGCATCATTGGCGAGTAGGTTTTCATCTGCTAGCGACTCAAATCTTAGCTTGTCACAAGCATCGGAAGCATTAGAAATTAATTCTCTTAAAAAAATCTCTTTATTCGAATAGAGGGAATGAATCATTAATTGAAGCACTTGGCTGACTTCTGATTCAAACTTCAAGGTTTCTTTATTTTCTGCACTCATTGTGGTGAACCTTTTGGATTAACATGTGTGTGTTATATGGTGACATGGTTAATTTTTTTCAATCCCACATAGAAATATTTTACCGAATTGTTTGTATAAACTGAGCGGATATGTGTGCTAACGAAATGGTTTAATCAACATCATCCACATCTGACTGGCCAGTCAATCTTCGACGAATATGTGACCAACACATGCCCGTACCAAGCACCGCAGCCATTATGAATAGCA
This sequence comes from uncultured Thiotrichales bacterium, assembly GCA_964551535.1. Lineage (GTDB taxonomy): Bacteria > Pseudomonadota > Gammaproteobacteria > UBA4575 > UBA4575 > UBA1858. Next base: position 3,347 of record CAZKDD010000005.1, read on the forward strand.
AGATGTCTTGCATGATTACTTCATTAATCACGCTACCCAATCCTGAATCGAGCAATAACCAAATTAAGGTGGCAAAGAAAGCACTCGCCAGAATCAGCCCGAATATTCCTAATGAACGCAGCGTAGCGCGGATATAAATCGTGAAACCAATAAGTATTACTACACCAGCAAATATGAGTAGAGCCAGACCGCCGACAGTGTCCCCCACTAAAGCATTAGATAGCCAATGAAAGTAGGACCACCCATGCGGATTATAGACAGCAAAGACCATGATCAATGCCACCAAAAATCTCATAACAATTCCACTTGCTGTAATATTCTGATTAGACATAAACATCCTCGGGATTATGAATATTAATTAATCATCTGGATTAGATTATCACACCAAGCTCATGTCGCAATAACCAGTCTTTCTGCTGCATAGCCTGACCTGAAATTTTTCCACAATAACCGCCTATCTGATCAGCCCTGACCACTCGATGACAGGGAATCAGTAAGGGCATGGGATTATGGCGGCAAGCATTACCCACTGCCCTCGCCCCACTGGCTAGTATCTCGGCGATGTGACCGTAAGTCAGTGTCTGTGCATAGGGGATTGCTGCCACCTGTTGCCAAACTTTGACTTGGTATTGCGTCCCTTGAACATCCAAAGGTACATCAAACTGTTGTAGTTTAAATTTGAAATAAGCTTCCAGTTGCTGGCTCAGATCCAGAGCTAAACCGCGCGTGGGAATTCGCAATGGCTGTTTCATGTCACAGTAGACTAAACGTGTCACACCACGAGCAGACAGGTTCAAACCTAACGGGCCTAATGGAGATGAAATAACAAAATCGAATGAGGACATGGTCATTAATTTTTAGACAAAAAAAACGCCCCTGAAAGGAGCGTTTTAGAATCTATTGAATCATATATAGCATTCTGCATTTATCTGGAAAGCTTTTCTTTGATACGTGCTGAACGGCCGGTGCGACCCCTGAGATAGTAGAGTTTTGCACGACGCACATCACCACGACGTTTAATTTCTACACTGCTTAACATTGGGCTATGGGTTTGGAATACTCGCTCGACTCCTTCACCATGAGAAATCTTACGCACTGTAAAGGCAGAATTAAGGCCGCGATTACGTTTAGCAATAACGACTCCTTCAAAAGCCTGTAGGCGCTCACGATCACCTTCTTTTACTCGCACTTGAACCACGACCGTATCACCGATGGCAAAGTCTGGAAGATCAGAACGAATCTGTTGTGCTTCTAATTCACTAATTATATTGCTCATAACTTATTTCTCACTATTGCTGCTGTTGTCAGCCAAAAATTCATCAAGTAATCGTCGCTCATGATCACTCATTTGGTACTTAGCCATTAAGTCTGGACGACGTAAGTACGTTCGACCCAATGCCTGTTTCAATCTCCATTCGGCGATCATATTATGGTCACCGCTCAGTAAAACTTCAGGAACCGTGTTTCCTTCAATGGACTCCGGTCGGGTGTAATGGGGATAATCCAATAATCCCGATTCGAATGATTCTTGAACCGCGGATTGCTCATCTCCCAGAGCCCCAGGCAATGTCCGAATGATAGCATCAATTACTACCATTGCGGCCAACTCACCACCGCTAATGACATAGTCACCTAAAGAATACTCCTCATCGACCATATCTTGCAGTAAGCGCTCATCAACGCCCTCGTAACGACCACACAGTAAAATCAAATGCTCGTGTGTTGACAGGGCCCTGATAGCGGCTTGATCTAACTTTTTCCCCTGCGGACTCAAGTAAACCACTTTGGCTTGCTCTGATGCCTGCTTTAATCTTGTAATGGTGGAGTGTAATGGCTGGTATTGCATTACCATGCCAGGACCTCCGCCATATGGCCGATCATCGATGCGACCATTTTCTTCCTGCGCATCGTCGCGCGGATTGTGACATTGCAACTGAGCCAGATCTGCAGCAAAAGCACGACCTACGACGCCATATTGTTGGAGACTCTCCACCATTTCAGGAAACAGTGTCACCACATCAAAGCGCATTTTTTTTATGGCTGCCATGACTAGACTCACTAATAGTCTAGATCCCACTCCACGTGGATCTGTTGTTTGTCCAAATCTATGGACTTAATCACCTGCCCAAGTAGGTATGGAATTAGGTGTTCTAGCTTATTCTTTGCGATCTCGTGTGACTCTGTACTTGTCACTACCACTAATACATCATTGGCGCCCGTTTCAATCAGGTCATGGACTTTGCCTATGACTCGATCGGCGCCGTCACTGACCGTACATCCGATCAGATCATGCCAGTAATATTCATTTTCTGACAATTGGGGCAAATCGCTTTTGTCTACCCAGATGTCCTTTTTAACCAGTGTTGCTGCCGTATCCCTATCATCAATGCCAGCTAATTTGGCGATGACGCCTTGTTTGTGTGCCTGTCCCTGCTCCAGCTTGATGACTGTGCCCGCTTGACCACCCAAATACCATTTTTTGTAACGGGTAATCTGTTCACGGGGGTCGGTATAGGAATATACTTTAACCCAACCTTTCACACCAAAAAGGCCACTCACATGGCCTAATAGTATTCTTTCATTAGTGTTGGCTGACTCAGCCAATGTTTTACTCATCACTTCCTACAAAGGAAGCCGTTGAACTACTCAGCGGTAGACTCAAGGCTCTTAATGAGTGTTTCAACACGTGCTGAAGGCTGTGCACCCACGCCTTGCCAATGCTTTACACGCTCTAAATCAAGATGTAAGCGCGTCTCCTGACCAGTAGCACGCGGATTAAAATATCCCAAGCGCTCTATGTAACCACTGTCTCGGCGCTTGCGCGAGTCCGTTACAACCACATGATAGAAAGGACGCTTCTTTGCGCCACCACGAGCTAATCTAATACTTACCATAAATTATTCTTTATAAAGATTGATTCACTATTATCACCACTACTATGGTGTGGGGAGGGCATTGTACGTAATTATGAGAGAAATAAAAGCCTACAAGCGTATTTTAGGCTAGATTTACGACGAATTTTTCGACTAAAGCGGTTATGTCGCCCATTCTTGTCCTAATCGCATGGGTTATTTTATCGATCATACGAGGCAGTTGAGCATGCAATACGGGTGCACACCACTCTCTTACATTTGGATTTTTGCGCCTCTGTGCTGCTACATCGGCATATTAGGTGGCATTTTCCCCTGCATTGAACGCATAAAATTCTTCATACCGCCTTTCTTTGAGAACTTCTTCATCATTTTACTCATTTGGGTATGTTGCTTAAGTAAGCGGTTGACATCCTGCACCTGCAAACCCGCTCCTTTGGCGATACGTTGTTTGCGTGAGGCTTTTATGAGATCGGGATAGCGTCGTTCTTTAGGGGTCATAGAATCAATGATTGCGACCATGTGGATGACTGATTTATCGTCAGCTTTGGCTTTTATCGCCTCAGACATTGCCCCAGTACCAGGCAATTTATCCAGCATACTGCCAATGCCACCCATGCTCTGCATTTGCACTAATTGCGCTCGCAAATCACTGAGACTGAATCCTTTGCCACTTTTAATCTTTTTGGCTAGGCGATCAGCTTCTTTGTGATCAACTTTCTGTTGAGCTTCCTCGACTAAAGAGACTATATCCCCCATGCCCAGTATGCGTGACGCCACCCGATCAGGATGAAAGGGCTCTAAGCCATCTAACTTTTCACCGGTGCCTAAAAATTTGATAGGCTTACCTGTGATTTCACGCACAGATAGCGCGGCACCACCACGAGCATCACCATCTGTCTTAGTGAGTATCACACCGGTCAGCGGCAGTGCTTCATTGAAGGCTTTTGCAGACAGGGCCGCATCTTGGCCACTCATACTATCGACTACAAATAATGTCTCTACAGGGTTCACCGCCTGATGAAGTTCACGAATTTCTTCCATCATCTGTTCATCCACGTGTAAACGACCCGCGGTATCAATAAATAAAATGTCGCTGTGATTCAGTTGCGCCTGTTTGATAGCGTATTGGGCAATATCTAAGGGGGTCTGAGTGACCTCACTGGGAATGAAATTCACTCCGACTTGTTGCGCGAGCGTCTCTAACTGCTTGATTGCAGCCGGCCGATAAATATCGCAACTGACCACGGTGATTTTTTTATTCTTTCTATCGGACAGATAGTTACATAACTTAGCAATACTGGTGGTCTTACCCGCCCCTTGAAGACCTGCCACCAACACAACAGCTGGTGGCTGAGTATTGAGCTGTAAATCTTGATTCTCCTCGCCCATTAGGTGCACAAGCTGGTCTTGCACCACCTTTATAAATGCTTGCCCAGGAGTAATGTTCTCAATGACTTCTTTACCAATCGCCTCAACACGCACTCGCTCGATAAATGCTTTCACAACTGGCAGTGATACATCAGCTTCTAACAACGCCATGCGCACTTCTCGCAGGGCCTCTTGTATATTATCTTCCGTTAGACGGCCTTGACCACGAAGCTTGCCTACCGTGTCGGATAATCGTTTGGTTAAATTTTCAAACATCTAAACGTTTCTCTCGTTTTACTGGTGATATTTCAACTACACACAATCTTAATCGCTTCCTCGACCAGGTGCCATGATGAATCTTCTCCAAACGCCAAAAAATGTCCCTGCTATTGAGCTGAGTGTAGATATAATAGCCAAGAAAGAACATAATTCTGGGGTCTAAGAATTCTGCATTCATACAACATGGCCATCCAAATCATAGGTACATTGAGCATTTTGTTAACAATTCTGACTTTGGTCATGTTAATCAAGTATTTGCTCAGACAGACAGATCAGACGATCAGTTCAAAAATGGGCTTTATAGCACCATGGACTGCGATGGTATTGAGTCTGGCTTGGTGGTTGCACCATAATGTATTCACATCTGCGGGTATTGATCTGAATTTTTATAACTCTCTGGCAATTACCGCATTCGTGGTCAATGTTCTCCTTTTGTCCATGAGCTGTTTCAAACCCACGCAACACGCCGGTCTGATAGTTCTGCCCATCACACTCATTGCTGTGGCTTTGAGTATGGGTTCACATCAAATATCAACCACACCTGATATGAATGCCGGAATGCAGTTACATATTATCACCTCCATGGTGGCATTCAGCATTTTAGGTTTGGCTGCGGTGCAAGCTATTTTATTATTTTTTCAAGAACGCAGTCTGCACAATCACTCCAGCGTGTTCCTGCTGAGATCTCTACCTTCTATGCATGAGAGTGAAGCCCAACTTTTTCAATTCATTACAACAGGCATGGTGATACTCACGGCGTCCTTAGCAACTGGCTTTGTTTTTATTGAGGATATTTTTGCGCAACATCTCGCCCACAAAACCACACTGTCCTGTATCGCTTGGTTGGTGTTTCTCATTTTGATCATGGGACGAATAAAGTTCGGTTGGCGCGGTCAGACCGCCATTAAATGGGCACTGGGTGGTTTTAGCTTTCTAATTCTCGCTTATTATGGAAGCAAATTTGTACTTGAATTAATTTTGTCCAATTCTTGAAATTCCTCCAACACTTGCAACTGGACAGAGTTTTCCGTAAAAAAGACCTATCAACGACTATGAGGCCGAGCTGGTAAGCTCTTGGACGACTACTCAATCAGTACGCTGTTTATTATTCTCGGTGTGCTTCTATTATTTTCTGCCTTTTTTTCTGGCTCTGAAACCGCCTTGATGGCGCTGAACAGATACCGTTTGCGCCACCTTGCAAACAAAGGTCATCGTGGCGCTCACCTTGCCCAGAAACTTCTCAATAAACCCGATCGTTTAATTGGCTTGATCCTACTGGGTAATAATATTGTCAACCTATTAGCTTCACCGCTGGCGGCTTATCTAGGTTACCGCCTATATGGTGACGTAGGCGTTCTGCCGGCCACTGTTTTATTCATTGCCGCAGTATTAATTTTTGCTGAAGTTACCCCCAAGACACTTGCTGCCCTGCATTCAGAAAAATTTGCGTTTCCTGCAGCCTATGTATACACGCCGATGCAGTACATCGCCTATCCATTTGTTTTTTTCCTCAATAGCATCACCAACACGCTACTGAAAATTTTTGGCGTGAGCTTAGAAAATCAAAGCCTCAATTCACTCAGCGCGGACGAATTGAGAACTGTAGTGAAAGAGGCTGGTGGCTTAATACCTAGTAAACACCAGAACATGTTAATTAGTATTCTAGATTTAGAGTCTATTAGCGTGGAGGACATCATGATTCCTCGCAATGAAGTGCAAGGAGTTGATATCAGCGAAGATTGGGACGATATACGCTCACAAATTGTCAATGCTCCCTTTACCCGTATGCCGGTTTATGAGGAAAACTTAGATAATATTATCGGTTTCATTCATCTGCGCAAAATATTCCCTCGTATAGTGCAGAACGAAATGTCTTTAGAAGAACTGAAAGATGAATCACGAGCGCCCTATTTCATTCCTGAAAGTACCAGCTTAAATCGTCAATTATTAAACTTCCAACGTGAAAAAAGACGTATTGGTCTAGTGGTAGATGAATATGGTGATATCCAAGGACTGGTTACACTAGAAGATTTATTAGAGGAAATTGTGGGTGAGTTCACTAATGATCCAGCCACCTATAATACGGATATTCACCCCCAAGAAGATGGTAGCTATGTGATTGATGCCAGCACTCACGTGCGCGATGTCAATAAGTCGCTGAAATTGAATTTGAATACTAGTGGTCCACGTACGCTCAACGGATTAATGCTTGAGCATCTAGAAACTATTCCAGAAACTGGTACCACCGTATTAATCGATGGTTATCCTATTGAGATTGTTCACATGTTAAATAACTCTATACGTACCGTGCGCATCATGCCCAGAGTTATCAAGGAAACGTCTACTAGTAATTGATTTCTCATGGGAGTCGTTTCACACTGCACTCAATTCTATAATTTCCTAACAGCCTCACAATAACTATGAGCAAAGCTCCTCAATATCAGTGCGATGCCTGTGGCCAAACTTTCAGCAAGTGGAGCGGTCAATGTCCAGAATGCCATGCTTGGAATACTTTAGAAGAAATCAGAAGTATTCAAGTCGGAGGGAAAACCAAATCCCTCACTAGACAAGCATCGACTCAAGTAACTCCTCTGTCAGAAATAGACAGTACCGAACAACCCCGCATCTATACCCAACTGGATGAACTCGATCGCGTGCTCGGTGGAGGCATCGTGAATGGCTCAGTAGTTTTACTGGGTGGTAGCCCAGGCATAGGTAAATCAACTCTGTTAATACAGATGTTGGCAGCCCTGAATGAATATCCCACTATTTACATTAGTGGAGAGGAGTCAGCGCAACAAATATCCATGCGAGCGGAACGGCTGTCACTAAACAAAGAAAATATCCGCCTGCTGAGCAGCATCTCTTTGGAGGAGGTTCTTGCCACTTTGGAGAAAACCAAACCCAAACTGGTAGTGGTCGATTCTATTCAAACGCTCGCCAGTGAGGAGCTAAATTCAGCGCCTGGCTCAGTATCACAAGTGCGCGAGTGCGCAGGACAGTTGGTTCAATTTGCTAAAAATACCGACACGACATTATTTGTGGTCGGACATATCACCAAAGAAGGCACACTAGCTGGGCCTCGTGTACTGGAACACATGGTGGACACAGTGCTCTATTTTGAAGGCGATAGTAGCGATCGATTCCGACTATTGCGTGCTACTAAGAATCGCTTTGGTGCGGTCAATGAGTTAGGCGTATTCGTGATGCAAGAGAATGGACTAAAAGGGGTTAAAAACCCATCTGCTTTATTCCTTTCTCATCATCAAACCCCTGCTGCCGGCAGTGTGGTCATGGTCACACGAGAGGGTACTCGCCCTCTATTAGTTGAAGTGCAAGCACTGGTAGATGATAACCCCAACAATAATACCCGCCGATTAGCACAGGGCATTGAACAGAACCGACTGTCCATGCTGTTAGCCGTTATGCATAAGCATGGCGGTATCTCACTGCACAACGAAGACGTATTTATAAATATTGTCGGTGGTGTAAGGGTCCATGAGCCAGCAGTTGACCTCCCTATCTTAATGGCCACACTATCGAGTTTTAGAGATTTTATCTTACCGCGCGAACTAGTAATGTTTGGAGAAATAGGCTTAGCTGGAGAAATACGCCCGGTACCCAATGGACAAGAACGTTTACGCGAGGCGGCTAAACATGGATTTAAATTTGCTCTCATTGCAAGTGCCAATGCACCCAAAGAGGATATACACGGCATAGAAGTCATAGCCGTCTCTCGTCTCAGTGATGCCATTGATTGGATATTAAATAATTATGCAAGATGAACAACTCCCAAAACTGAGTGATGCCGGCTTAGCACCCACTCATGCAGTGACTGCCACCGATCAATATGGCGAGATCAGACAAGTGCGTGTGTCCGGAGAATCTCCCCTAACACTCAAAGTTGATGAACAGGAAGTCGTGACTTTAATGACACTCGGTACCCACCCCGAATTACTCGCTCTTGGATATTTACGTAATCAACGCCTGATTGACGACATCTCATTAATCAAATCCGTGCAAGTAGACTGGGATAAAGAATCTGTCAATGTGGTCACCCACACCGGCAAAGGCATCAGTAACTGGCAAGAAAAACTTAGCAAACGCACCGTCACCACTGGCTGTGGACAAGGCACAGTATTTAGCTGCACATTAGATAAAATCTACAATCAAAAGATGGCAGTCGTACAAGTCAGACAGTCTTTACTGTATTCATTATTAACCGTCATCACGCAGTATAACGAGGTGTATAAACAAGCCGGTGCGGTGCATGGTTGTGCTTTGTGCCAAAACGATAAGATCCTTACTTTTGTTGAAGATGTAGGTCGACATAATGCCGCCGACGCCATTTCAGGAAAGATGTGGTGTGAAGGCATCTCTGGAGAGGATAAAATTTTCTATACCACCGGTCGCCTAACCTCAGAAATGGTGATGAAAGTGGCACTCATGGGGATTCCTATTTTGTTATCTCGCTCAGGAGTGACTCACATGGGGTTGGAATTAGCCAGAGACCTAGGCGTGACAATGATTGCCCGCGCCAAAGGAAAATCTTTCCTGATCTACAATGGGGTCGAAAACCTCATCTATGATGCCAAACCAAAAAAACCTGGCAGTTGATTGGCAAGTATTATAATTATATTAAATTTAGTGACTTAGCGGTTATCCTCGGCAATATAATAAACCCTAGATAAGCAATTAGAATTGTTCTGATGCACTATTAACATTAGAATCATTTGATTATCAATGTTCGAATTCAGACATTTACGTGCCTATGTTAAGAGGAGATCCTGCCGGTGGCTGTAAAAAAATCCACAACCAAAATTGACTTTGAAAAGTCGATTGTCAAATTAGAAGCCATTGTAGAAAAACTTGAATCAGGGGACCAAACACTGGAAGCCTCATTGAAGTTATTTGAAGAAGGGATTCAGTTAACGCGTCGATGCCAACAGGCACTTGAACAAGCAGAAAATAAAATCCATGTGCTTACCCAAAATAACAAAGAGTGGTTAGCTGAGCCAGAAGATCCACTAGAGAATGAAGATGGAGAATTTGTTGACGAGTCTTGACCAACACCTGTTTGAGACCAGAAGACGCATTGACGAATTTTTTGATGCCCACTTACCACCAGCAGATGAAACCCCTACGACTCTGCATGCAGCCATGCGTTACTCAGCCCTAGGTAATGGCAAACGCATTCGTCCTGCACTTGTTTATGCTACTGCTGATGCATTGAATGTCGAACATGAATTGTTAGATACTGTGGCCGCTGCAATAGAATTAATGCATTGTTATTCTCTCATTCATGATGATCTTCCAGCTATGGATGATGACGACTTGCGTCGAGGCAAACCCACATGTCATAAAGCTTTTGATGAGGCCACGGCTATTTTAGCTGGTGATGCTATGCAAGCCTTAGCTTTTGATTTACTGACCAATCACGACATTAAAGGACCCAGTCAAGAAAAACGCGCTCAATTAAGCTCAATACTCGCTAAAACTGTTGGTTCTCGCGGCATGGCAGGAGGACAAGCCATGGATTTATCAGTAGTGAATACCACTCTGACAATAGACCAGCTTGAACAGGTGCATAGGAAAAAAACTGGCTGCTTAATTCATGCCTGTATCAACATGACACAAGTCTGCACAGATGATCTACCTAGGGAAAAACGTCAGGGACTGTTAAACTTTGCAGACAACCTCGGCATAGCATTTCAAATCAGAGACGACATCCTAGACGAAATCAGCGATACCCAGACACTAGGCAAACCTCAAGGATCGGACAGATTACTCAACAAGCCCACTTATGTCAGTGTGCTTGGCTGCGAGGAATCTGAGCGTTTATGCCAGAGTTATTACCACAGCGCACTCGAGAATATTGCGGTATTTGATGAACAAGCTGATATATTGAGAATGCTGGCAGCACACATCGTCTGTCGCCAACATTAACAGTTGTGTAAGCACAGCCATGAGGCCAATAAACTAAACCGTTTAAGAACCTATAAGCCAATATAAGATGAGAATAAATGACCACCTCCAGTTCTGATAGCGACTATCCGCTACTCGACAAGATCAATATCCCTGAGGATTTGAGGCGTTTGTCATTAGCCGACATGCCGCAAGTCAGTAATGACCTCAGACGATACTTGATCGACGCTGTCGCACAGTGTGGTGGCCATTTTGCGGCAGGATTAGGCGTAATTGAGCTCACTGTGGCGTTACATTATGTCTACAACACCCCCAATGACAAACTTATTTGGGATGTGGGTCATCAGTCTTATCCTCATAAAATCATCACCGGCAGAAAACACCAACTGACCAGCATTCGTCAAAAAGACGGGCTAGGCCCCTTCCCCAGCCCCAGTGAGAGTGAATATGACAGTCTTACTGTGGGCCACTCAAGCACGTCAATCGGTGCTGCTTTGGGAATGAACATTAGCTTTCAGAAAAATAATAGCCACCAACACGCTGTCCCCATTATCGGCGACGGAGGGCTATCAGCAGGCATGGCTTATGAGGCACTTAATCACCTAGGTGCTCTTCGCACCAATATGCTGATTGTTCTGAATGATAACGAAATGTCTATTTCACCCAATGTCGGCGCCATGAGTAATTATCTCACGCGCATGTTATCAGGCCGTGTATTGACTAGTGTGCGTGAAGGCAGCAAGCGCTTACTCAAACCACTTCCTCCCATGTGGGAGCTGGCCAAGAAAACCGAAGAACATGTCAAGGGGATGTTTGCTCCGGGCACATTATTCGAAGAAATGGGCATACGCTACTTTGGCCCAGTGGATGGTCACGACAGTGTCTCTTTAATCAAGACTTTACGTAATATTAAACAGATCAATGGCCCTAAAATCCTGCACGTGATTACTAAAAAAGGCAAAGGCTATGCGCCCGCCGAGCAGGATCCAGTGAAATATCATGCAGTTGGACAATTTGATCCCGCACAAGGAATAACACCCAGCACCACTAGCAAAATAACCTACACTCATGTTTTCAGCGATTGGATTTGTGATAGTGCCAATAAAGACCGTCGTGTCATGGCGATTACACCTGCTATGCGCGAGGGTTCTGGTTTAATCGAATTTGAAAAAGCTTTTCCTGACCGTTATTTTGATGTGGCCATTGCTGAGCAACATGCGGTCACCCTTGCTGCCGGTATGGCACTTGCTGGCGAGCGCCCAGTGGTCGCTATCTATTCCACTTTTTTGCAACGCGCCTATGATCAACTCATCCATGATGTGGCCATCGAAAACCTACCGGTGTTGTTCGCCATAGATCGTGCAGGTGTAGTTGGCCCAGATGGGAAAACTCATGCCGGTAGCTATGATTTAACCTATCTACGCTGTATACCTAACATGGTGGTAATGACACCCAGTGACGAAAATACCACTCGTCAAATGCTCAATACCGGCCTCGCTTACGACGGCCCCAGTGCAGTGCGATATCCACGCGGGGTGGGGCCAGGCGTGCCAGTTAATCGTGACTATCAAGTGCTTGAAATTGGCAAAGCTGAAATCATACGCAATGGCAAAGAAATTGCGCTACTCGCTTTTGGTAGTCCTATGCAAGCTGCATTACAAGTGGCCGAACAATTAGATGCTACGGTTGTTGATATGCGTTTTGTTAAGCCAATAGATAAAGCACTCATAGAAACACTGAGCAAAAACCATCAGTTGATTGTGACCCTTGAGGACAATGTCGTTATGGGGGGTGCTGGTAGTGCTGTCAATGAAGTATTGGTGGGGTGTGGCCAGCAGGTACTCATCCTCAATCTAGGACTACCCGATCGTCATCAAGAACATGGGTCTCGTGAAGAACTGCTTGAAGATGCCGGTCTGGATGGGGATTCGATACTAGCTAAAATCAAACAAATATACCCGCCGAGAGATTGCGCGACTAATGGTGCAGTAGTAGTATCAAGCATATAATTCACACATCACCCAATTTGTTTAATAAATTCAAGGGACTATAAAATGAGCGCCACTGCAGGGGGAGTTGTCACATCAATTCCTGATACTCAAAACAAAGAAGATACACGCCAAATTCCTATCGATAAAGTGGGCATCAAAGGCATTAAGCACCCTGTCCGTGTACTAGATCGCTCTGGTGGCGAGCAACATACCATTGCTAACTTCAATATGTATGTGAATTTACCTCATAATTTCAAAGGCACTCACATGTCACGCTTTGTTGAGATTTTGAATGAATATGAGCGTGAAATTTCAGTCAAATCTTTCAATGACATCCTAGAAAAGATGGCGGAAAGATTGGAAGCTGATTCTGGTCACATTGAAATGACTTTCCCATATTTTGTCAAAAAAGCCGCGCCTGTCACTGGCGTTGAGAGTTTGCTCGACTACGAAGTGTGTTTCCGTGGTGAGATCATAGACAAAGTTGCCAGAACCGATGTCAGAGTCCTAGTGCCTGTCACCAGCTTATGCCCTTGTTCTAAGAGTATTTCTGAATATGGCGCTCACAACCAACGATCACATATCATTATCCATGTGGAACTGAAAGACTTTCTCTGGGTGGAAGAGCTGATCGAAATGATTGAAAAACAAGCGTCATGCCAACTGTATGGCTTGCTCAAGCGCCCTGATGAAAAATTTGTCACAGAAGAGGCCTACGATAACCCTAAATTTGTGGAAGACCTAGTTAGAGATATCGCGACTCAATTAAATGAGGACGATCGCATTCTTGCATACACTGTGGAATCAGAAAACTTTGAGTCCATCCATAATCATTCAGCCTACGCTTACATTGAAAAAGACAAACGCAAGTAGAGAGACAATCACTACGCCACGTATGCTATCGCTCTCTGAGCACTGCCAGATGATAAAGCGCTGAGAGCATGGCTGGTGTCTTTGATACTACGTAGTCACTATCCATAGATCTCGTCTTTGGATGGATAATTCAATCCTAGCTGATCGATGGCTAGCCTTACATAAATGACTAACCTGTGGTTCTAAACACCTCATAAGCAAGCACAATTTGATTCAGTAAGATACGCGCAGCCTGGGGAGATAGCGTTGCTTCCTCTCCAGCAGAATGTGCCGTCAACACAGTTTGAGCTCCCTGTGATAATAGATGAATTTGGTAATCACCAGACTCAAGCTGGGTATTTTCCGATAGGTCAGTAGCCTCCACACGAACATGATAGATTCCTTTGCTACGGTCTTGATGCTGGATTTCAAGTCCGGTTCGATCTATAGCGATGCCTGTTCGACGCCAAACACGACTGTATTGATCACCCACATATAACACTGGCATGCCGCCGAGATCACGGATTTCAATATACAATCTGGGCCCTTCAGCCTCGGTCACTGCAGTCATGGCAGTGTCTCTTGATTCACCTAGATGTTGCATTAAGCTGACTAACATCTCGGCTTCAGATTCAGGATCACTGTTGACTTCCTGCCAGACGGCTCCTTGTTCAGTGATTGATTGCAGCTGAGTTTTACGTTGTGAGACATAAATATTTGTTACCGCATTTGGTTCGCGTTCGATACGTACTTTAAATTTACTTCGAGTCGCAGTAAATTCTGTCACTTCAGTGAATTCACTTCTGGAGGAATCGATGTCTTCAATCCATTCCGTCTCCATTACGCCGATAACGGGTTTATCTCGCTCTAAAATCACATCTTGACTGGCCCAGAAAGATCTCAATAATGGCCATACATTAACAGGATCAACTTCTGCCTCGATCCATCTTAAGTCTCCTTCCCTGCGTATCGTCATATCCACGAATTCAGGAACGACTGACGCGTCTAGTGCTTTGCCATATGTATCCAATGCACTTACCCTGTCGCTGCTTGTTTGAGGAATCTTCAAACTATCATTCCATTCAGGGGTCACCAATTCGGGTGGCACATGCAAATCACCTTGGCTGCTTGCCTCAGCATAATCATCTTGACCTGAAAAACGCTGAACAAATGCACATGATGAGATGACGGTCATGCTAATAGCCAGTATAGATAATTGTATTAATTGTGTTTTCATGGATAACTCGTATGAATATTTTAGAGTGAGCCTGCTTTTGAAAGTGCCGCCCTCAATGCTGAGTGATATTGTTCATCCAGTGGGGTCAATGGTAAACGAATACCTGCGGGAA
>CAZKDD010000006.1:0-17429 GCA_964551535.1 uncultured Thiotrichales bacterium
TTTTGTCGCGCCACTGGTTCCGCTGGGATTAGGTTTTGGACGCATCGGTAATTTCATCAATGGTGAATTGTGGGGGCGCCCGACGGACTACCCTTGGGGCGTGGTATTTCCACAGGTAGACTCGCTCGCACGTCATCCATCTCAGCTTTATCAAGCTGTGCTTGAGGGCGTAGTATTGTTTGTGATTTTATGGCTGTATTCCTCGAAACCTCGTTTCACCGGGTGCGTGTCGGCACTATTTTTAATCTTTTACGGTGTGTTTAGATTTTTGATTGAATATGTACGCGAACCGGATGGTCATTTAGGATTTGTCGCATTAGATGCTCTTACCATGGGACAGTTGCTGAGTTTGCCTATGATCGTCATTGGCGTGTTGTTATTTTATTATGCCCAGCGGGGAGTATTTGAGAGAGAGCCACGATAATGAAACAGTATTTAGAGTTACTGCAACATGTATTAGAGCATGGGGTCGAGCAGAGTGATAGAACGGGCACCGGTACACGTTCGTGTTTTGGCTATCAAATGCGTTTTGATTTGAGTGAAGGTTTTCCACTAGTCACCACTAAAAAATGCCATACCAAGTCGATTATCCATGAACTACTATGGTTTATTCGTGGTGAAACGAATATTCATTCTTTGCAAGAGGTTGGCGTAAGTATTTGGGATGAGTGGGCGGATAATGAGGGTAATTTAGGACCTGTTTATGGTGCTCAATGGCGGGCATGGCCGACGGCTGACGGACGTGTGATCGATCAACTCAAAGACTGCATTGAGCAGATTAAAATCAATCCGCACTCGCGTCGTCATATCATCAGTGCATGGAATGTGGGAGAGATTGATAAAATGGCTTTGCCACCCTGTCATGCCTTGTTCCAATTTTACGTCGCTAATGGCAAGTTGTCTTGCCAGCTCTATCAGCGCAGTGCCGACGTATTTTTAGGTGTGCCGTTTAATATTGCTTCTTATGCGCTACTGGTGATCATGATTGCGCATGTTACTGACTTGCAGCCTGGAGAGTTTGTTCACACCTTTGGTGATGTGCATGTTTACAATAATCACATCGAACAAGCGCAGCAGCAATGTCAACGTTCGGTTTATCCATTACCAACGCTGGAGATTGTGAAACCTGCTGAGTCAATTTTTGATTTCACCTACGAACATTTTGAATTAAAGAATTATCAAGCGCATCCTCATATTGCGGCGCCGGTCGCGGTGTAAATGCTATGCCTGTGATTGCAATTATTGTGGCGACAGCAAAACATCGGGTCATAGGTCTCGGCAATGACATTCCTTGGTACTGTCCTGCCGACTTGCAATACTTTAAAAAAACCACATTGGGTATGCCGGTCATTATGGGTCGCAAGACTTGGGAATCACTTAAGATACAGCCACTGCCGGGGAGAGAAAATATTATTATCACGGGTGATCCAGACTTCACCGCAGAGGGTGGTGTGATAGTTAATAGTATTGAGCAAGCTCTGCAACATGTCGCGCAGGAAGAAAAGATATTTATCATCGGTGGAGCAATGATTTATGAACAGATGTTAGATCACGCCGATGAGTTATACGTGACGGAAGTGGATACTGAGGTTGAGGGTGACCGATATTTCCCTGTAATTGATCAGCAACAGTGGCGACTCGATGGAGCTGAAAATTATGCGGCAGATGATAAAAATCCTCACAACATGATTTTTAAGCGCTATACAAGACAGCGTTAACATCAGCAGCTTGCGTCATTCAAGCGCATTGGTATTGATGAATAATGGGAATGTCTGTATCGATTTGTGCCGCCGTGAGTTGTTGCCCCCACAAACAGCCCGTGTCTATCGCGAGTAAATTATCTCTGCGTTGCAGCCCCAGTGCTGACCAGTGTCCAAACACAATACGTAGTTGAGATGATTTGCGTGCAACATCAAACCAAGCATGAAGATTGTCAGGTTGCTCACCGAGTGGGCCTTTATAAGAGAAATTCATACGTCCTTGTTGATCACATACACGCAGCCGTGTAAATGCATTAAGACTGATGCGACAGCGCTGTTCTGAATTAAGCTGGTCATGCCAGAGTGCGGGCTCATCTCCATAAGCCACTTTGAGAAAATCTACATAGTGGTCACTGCGTAAATGGTTTTCTACTTCGTGTGCACATTGCTGGGCTAAAGTCCGGTCCCACTGTGGCAGTAAGCCCGCATGGACCATTGCCCAATTCAACTGGGGATCGAAATGAAATAATGGTTGTTGTCGCAGCCAAGTGACAATATTGTCGGCTTGTTCATGTTGCAGGATTTGTTGCAGGCTACTGTTCGGTTTGCAGGTTTGAACGCCAGCATGACAGGCAATCAGATGAACATCATGATTGCCTAGCACACATTGTGCGGAATCCCCTAGCGAGCGAATAAACTGCACCGACGCTAGCGATTGGGGACCACGATTGACTAAATCACCCACAAACCAGAGTTTGTCATGAGATGGGTCGAAGGCTATTTTTTCCAGCAGTCCTTGTAATGCATCATGACAACCTTGTATGTCTCCAATTGCGTAAGTGGCCATAATGGACTATGGATTCCACTTATGATGAGTACTTATCATGGTGTGGACCAATTAAAAACACTTTTAATGCAAGATACGTGGTGCGGATAAGGTAAATAAATCAATGTCTGCTTCGAATTCTAAACCTTCATCTGTGACCATTTGATAGCTACCATGCATGGTACCGACAGGTGTTTCTAACATGGTGCCACTGGTATATTGAAAACCTTCACCGGGCTTGAGATGAGGCTGCTCACCCACCACCCCTTCACCTTTAACTTCCTGTGTTTTGCCATTTGCATCCGTTATAATCCAATGACGCGTCATTAGTTTAGCTGACACTGTGCCATGATTTTGAATGGTGACTGTGTAGGCGAAGACGTAACGATCGTCTTCACTATCAGATTGTGATTCTAAATAAGAGGTATCAACACTGACGTTGATTTTTGGAGGGGTAGGTGTATCCATAATAATATCTGTTGCGTGTAAATGAATGTAAGAATTATAACGCCGCTATTATAGCAAATATTATTTAAGGCTGTTTTTTTGACAACTATTTTTTTTACACTGGGTCAATTGGATCAGCTGTTCAATGTGCAGATTTTGAGGTCGGGTGGATGGATCTATGTCTAGTGCCTCAATCTGCTCGATAGAGAGGGTTTTTTTCAGGTTATTCGCGAGCGTTTTACGAGGTTGTGTGAACACAAGCTTGACCATTTGTGCGAAATCTTCACGCAAATGTGCGCTCACTAAGGGCTGTGGATATGGGTTAAGTCTCATGAAGGCAGAGGTCACTTTGGGCGCAGGAGTAAAGTCTTGCGGATGAATCTCAAATAAACTTTGCGCACAACATTGCGACTGCACCATGGCTGACAGACGACCAAAGTTGCGTTCACCTGGGCGTGCGCAAATGCGATCAACGACTTCTTTTTGCAACATGAAGTGCATGTCGACAATACATGGTAGGTGTTCGAGCAGGTGAAAAATGATGGGGGTGGAAATATTGTAAGGCAGATTTCCTACCACGCGTCGCGCATCTGCCGTATCTGAAAAATCAAATTTTAGTGCATCGCCTTGATGGATAATTAATTTGCTACCTGAAGGATCCAGTTGTTGTAATCTTTGAATCAGGTCTCGATCTAATTCAATCACTTCCATTTTGTCGACACGTTCTAGCAACGGTTGTGTCATGGCAGCAAGGCCAGGACCGATCTCTATCAATTGATCTTGTGGCTGTGGGGAGATGGCTGATACTAGACGTTGAATAGTCTGTTCATTATTCAGAAAATTTTGGCCAAACCTCTTTCTTGCTCTATGCGCGTTAGCCATAGGAAATGTTTTGATAACGGATTAATGGCACATCTATGATCATTTAGTCGATACTTTGCCAGACCGAGAAGGCACCACGGATATCACCGACGCCGTAGCCCGTGGCTTGATCATCAGGATAGTGCTGGGCTAATACTTCATGTACGGATGCTGGGATTTGTTGTTCTGTTCCATGACAGGCTAGGCAAGGTGCTTGAACCGGTATTGCACGCATATATCGAAAGTGGTCTTGTCCATTAATGGTGACTTTATCGCTATGAACGAGTTGTTGAATTGCGATACCTTCAGCGGCTTGTTGTTCAAATTGCATTAAAATACTGCGCTCCCATGCATCTGGCTGATTGTTTGGATTGCGATATTTTAAACTGGTGCGTTTGATCTGTAATTTTGAGTCTGTGTTGAGCTGTGAAGTGATTTCACTGGCCTGCATGTTGCAGGTATTGACGGCAGCCTGAGGTCCGCCGCTTTGCATTGCTGACATCAGTGCGTGTTTGAGGTTGCCTGCTAACATTTTAACTTGTTCATTGCTCTGTTCAGTAAATTCCAGCAAAGCAGCTGGTGCGTTATTGCTATTGGCGTGGTTATTTTCAAGGTCATCATTTTCAGAGCAGGCGGTTAATGACATGCTAATGATGCAGTAGATGATTAAGTGAGTGATCGAGTGGATACCAAAGGGTGCAATATTTTTCACGGAAGTTTTGACCTCAACTGTGTTTTGCTTGGGCTTGCTGGCGTGCAAGTTCGACGGCCGCAATAAGACTGCCATTGTCACTTTTGCCCGTGCCGGCGAGATCACAGGCGGTACCATGATCTACCGAGGTTCTTATGAAAGGGAGTCCTAGTGTGGTATTAACTGCGTGACCAAAGCCAATATGTTTAAGCGTGGGTAAGCCCTGATCATGATACATGGCAAGCACGGCATCAACCTTGTCTAAATGTTTAGGGGTGAACAATGTATCGGCAGGATAAGGGCCAGAAACCTGTATACCAGTGTTTTTTAGGTGCTCAATAGCCGGTTCGATGATTTCAATCTCCTCACGTCCCAGATGACCTTGTTCACCGGCATGCGGATTGAGCCCACAGATCGCGATATGTGGCCGCGTTATAGCAAACTTATTGTGAAGATCCTGATTGAGTATTTGTGTGATATCGATGATCAGTTGTTGATTGATATTAGCAGGAACCTGGCTGAGTGGAAGGTGAGTTGTAGCCAGTGCTACACGTACTTGATCTGCCACTAGTAACATCACAACTTGTGATTGGGTTTTTTCTGCTAGATATTCGGTATGACCCGTAAATGCGATACCCGCATCATTGATTATGCCTTTATGTAATGGAGCCGTGACGATGGCGCTGTAACGCCCACACAATGTACCAGTAATCGCTTCATCTAAGCACGCTAATACATAGAGTGAATTATCAGCATTGAGCACGCCAGCGGTTACTGGGGATAGCGTTGCAATATGCTCAACTTGGATGTGATTTTTTTGCTGTGAGGCCTGCTGACTGATGGTGACATCTATACCTAATTGAGTGGCACGTTCTTGTAAAGCATTTTTATCAGCGATAACAATGCAATCTTGGAGATGTGAGGATGATTGCAGAATAATGTCAAAACCAATACCAGCCGGTTCACCTGCAGTTATGGCGATGGGTTGCATAGTATATTTCTCATGCGAGTAGTCTCCCGTTAGGAGTTACTCTCAAGCAGTCGGTTTTCAACATAACTTTCATCACGTAACTGACGTTGCCACAATTCTCGTTCTTCTTCGATTTTTCTTTGGCGCAGGAATTCACGCACTTGATTGCGACGAGCTTGTTCGGAGTTGTCGTATTCACGTTTGCCTTGTAATTCTAAAAGGTGCCAACCAAATTTGGTTTTGAATGGTTCACTGAGTTGGTTGACTGACAGAGTAGCAATTTTTTCTCTAAAGGCAGGATCATAGACGCTAGGACTCGCCCAGCCTAGATCACCACCATTAATGCTGCTGCCTGGGTCTTCGGAGTGGGCTTTAGCTAGTTCTGAGAAGCTCTCACCATTGATGATACGATTACGCAGATTGTTGAGATCAGTAATAATTTCTTGTTCATCACGAACAGCGTTAGAGCGGATCAATATGTGGCGTGTGAGTACCTGCTCAACCATCATTTTTTGATGGCCGCGCGTATCTATAATACGGAACAGATGAAAACCACTGCTACTTCTTAACACATCACTAATATCACCTGCTTCCATGCCAGTTAAGGCTTTAGCAAAGACATTGGGTAATTGTTCTCGATTACGCCAGCCCAGATCGCCGCCTTCAAGGGCGTCTTGTGCTTGAGAATACGCGATAGCCAGTTGCGTAAAACTCTCACCACTGTTGGCTCTAGTGTGCAGTGAGTCTATGGTGCTTCGTGCTGCTTGAATGTCACTTGCTGAAGGGTCTTGTGGTAATTGAATTAGTATGTGGGCAAGACGATATTCGAGATTGCGGTCGAGTTGATTTTTTTGGCTTTCGATTAATGTATCGATTTCTTTGTCAGTGATTTTTATGCTGTCTTCTATGGCGCGTCGATGCACTTGACCGATAATCATCTCCGTGCGGATTTGTTCACGGAAGGTAATGTAATCAATGTTTTGTCTGATTAAAGCTTGACGGAAGCCATTGAGATCTAAATTATTTCGACGCGCAAGATTTCGCATCGCTTGATCGAGTGATAGATCGTCAACTTGGATACCTCGGCGTGCACCCCAACTGGTTTGCAGTCTCTCCATAATCATACGCTCCAGGACCTGAGCGGCTAATACATCGGCACTGGGGAGTTCGGCTGATCGTCCGGCTTGCGAGCGAAGTACATCAATTCTACTGATGAGTTCATTCTCAGTAATGATATCGTCTTCTACTACGGCAATGATCTGATCAATGAGTATTTCTTCATTGGCGAGCGCAGATAGTGCGGCAGTGAAAATCAGCACGCATAAAATGGATTTAGTTGTTAAATGAATTAAGTTCTTCATAACCACGAATACTTGATTGTAATTGCTCATTTAGGGGCGATCCTAGAGTGGTGAGACCTTTAAGTGTCCATTGAAGTTCTAGGCTTTTATTGAAATCACCCTCGTTATCGTTGGTAAATCGGCGAGCTACCACACGTAGATTCCAACAACAGGTATCGTACTCAATTCCGGCCAGTAAATCTAAATCTCTGTCATCTTTAAAGTCATAATTCCAACGTCCGACTGCACGCCATTTTTCGGATAATGGGTAGATCATGGAGATATCTGATTGTGAAAAATCTCCCCGTCGGTAGCGATGACCAATATTGAATACAAAATCGTTATCTGAGTGATAGCGTAGATTAAAGTTGGTGCGATTAAACTCTTCGTTTTGTGTATCCCATAATGCCGCTGTGATGGCACTCCAACGATCATTAAAGTTGATCGCTAATTCCGAGGCAATATCTGAGTTGTTATCACCATTGGCTTTTTCCGTTTGTTTTAAAGTGACTTCATTTTCATCCATATAGAAGATTGCACCAATACTGGCGCGAACAATTTCATGGCCAGTACGATTGGAGAGATAACGAGAAGTCACCGCAGTCGTCAGTTGGTTGGCGTCTGCTATACGATCGGCGTTATTGAAACGATTGGTTCTAAATAGTTGACGGAAACTAAATTCATACTCACCTGTATCAAACAATGGAATATCATTATGATTACGCGCAGGCGTGTATAAGTAGAATAGTCGCGGTTCCAATGTTTGTCGGTATTCGCCTGAGGCAGAATATTTCTCAAAGTTGAGGCCGCCGTCTAATGAAAAACTTGGCAAGCTTCGTGTCGGCGTCTCATCTCCCGTAAAGCCTGAGGATAAATCATAACGGGTATGACTCAGACGCATGGAAGGAATGAAGTGATAATTCGATGAGTGAAATGGGCGTGATAATTCGCCAAATAGATGTGTACGATTGCCATCAACTTTTTGTTCATGATCGAATGCCACCCATTCGCTGGATGTGTTCAGTTCGAAGCCTGCGGGTAAATTATCATAGCGATTATTTATGCGTAACTGAGGCATGCGTTTGTATGGGTCATTCAAAGAAGGTCTGTTGTTATCCACGATCTGATATTGTTGGATCTTGACGATACCATCCCAGCGTCCACCCCACAGTGTGCCGCCATAGCTAACATTGGCGTGGCGTTCTAATCGTTGGGTACTGGTTAGACCGATAGAATTACTCAAATCTTCAAAGTAATCATCATCGGAGACTTTGTTATACAGCAAGCTGCCTTTGAAGCCGTGCCCGAAATTATGTTTATGATGGAAGGAGAACAAATAACGATCATCATCGTAATCAGTATCATCTAAGTATTGAATATTGGCTGTGCCTTGGTAACCGAGATTCATGTAGCGACCGGTTAAGTCTATCTGTGTTCCACGCTTGGACAAATATCGAGGGGTAAACATGGCATCTTTGTCGGGCGCGATGTTCCAATAAAAAGGAGTTTCAAAAGCCGTGCCTGAGGAGCTACTGCGGCCGACTTTAGGTGCTAAAAATCCAGTTCTGCGGTCATCATTGAGAGGAAAGCTTAAGCGCGGAGTGTAGAAAAAAGGCACGCCCTTAAATTTGGCCACCACATTTTTAGAGTGTCCGACGCCGGTTTCACGATTGAGGGTGGTGTGTTCGGCATGTAACTCCCAGGCACGATCGGTAAAATCGCAGGTCGAATATGTGCCGTTGTCTAATTCAGTTATAGATTCTGAAACACGCGTGGCGGTCTCAGCGGTTCCACTGGCGCCATTTGAGTGATACCAATAGGTGACGTTGTTAGCGGAGGCTTTATTAGTGTCGGTCCATAGCTCAGCACTATCGGCGACGAAGTCCAGATCGGGGTCGCGCACCAGTACATTGCCTTCAGCGGTGGCTTTTTGTTGCTTCTCCAAATACTGTACACGATCTGCATACACCTCTTGTTGATCACTAAACAGGTGTACACGAGCATCATCATCGGTTACAAGTAACGGCTCTGGCTGAGCTCCACAATGTGGCCACTGTTTATCCTCAGCCAGTGATGCCGTGCTGCTTATGATCAATGATATTATGAGGATGGAGTAGCTGGAAATCCGGATAAACATAAGATTTATTAAAATTATTATTATTTTACTGTCGTGGACGACGATTTAAATACACACAATCCTGCATATATAAGACTAGTTATACTCTATTAGCCGCGCTTCAGTCGGTTATATGGGGACGATTCGGCCATTATAGAGCATTAAGTAGCAAAAAGGCGTAGTCATGAGTAGTTTCAAGTTGTCTTTAGGTATTATTTTTTCCTCAGCCCTGATAATTGGGTACCTGATTTGGAGTAAACCACTACCTGAAGCGGATCTGCAAGCAATAGCACCATTAAAAGTGCTCATAGGCACGGTGCAAAAACAAGATGTTTATCCCTTTGAAACGGTCACGGGTCGTTTGAATCCACAAAAAACCGCTAAATTACATTTTGAAGTCTCAGGTGTGGTGCAAAAGCGGTTGGCAGAGCCGGGGATGAAAGTCTCAGCGGGTGATTTTTTAATCAGTTTGGTGCAGGCAGATTATCAGGATCAGTTGGTGCAAGCGCAGGCAGCGCTTGTGATTGAGACTCAAACACAACAGCGAGATCGTGAATTACTTGAATTAGGCAGTAAGAATCTCGCCTTGCAGGAAAAAGAATTACGTCGTTTGGAGCAAATTGCTGAGAGGAATTTAATAGCTCACTCGAAAGTCGATGAAATGCGTCAGCGGGTGTTTGATCTGCAAGCAGAGGTGGCCCGTTTGCAAGCCGCTGAGGCTATGTCAGAGGCGCGTATACAGCAACAACAGTCACGTGTGGATAGTGCTCAACGCAATTTTGATCGTACTCAGTTGCAAGCTCCGTTTGATGGCGTCATCAACGATGTGCTGATGGAGCAGGGGGACTACGTCAATGTCAATCAAATGGCTTTGAGTATCATCGATATCGATCGTTTAGATGTGCAATTGGATATCCGCGGTGAACTCGCGCAAGGTTTGCATATGGGGCATAAAGTGCAGGTCACGCAAGCCGGTCAAACGCTGACAGGTGAGATTGTGGCTTTGCAGGCTGATCCAGATATGAGCACTAACACCCATGCTGTGAGAGTGAGAGTATCAGGAGACAACTTGTATGCAGGTGCATTGGCGCAAGTGCGTTTGCCATTGCCGGCGCAAATGTCCTCATTGGTGATACCAGTAACCGCAGTGCTCAATCAATATGGCAGCGCTTATGTGTATGTGTTTGAAAATGATCGAGTGAATTTGCAAGCTGTTAAGATTGGCAAACGAGTGGCTAATCAGTATGTGATCTTAGATGGATTACAAGAGGGGCAACAGATAGTCATGCGTGATGTAGTATCTCTGGTTAATCAGCAAGCTGTTACACCGCAATACCTAGCTAGCCCATAAGTCCTTAATCAATGAACATCATTCATTTCTCAATACGTAATAGTCTCGTCGTCAATCTTTTCCTAATTATTATCGTTGTTATTGGCTTTTTCTCTTGGCAGAAATTACCCCAAGAAATTTTTCCTACCGTGGATTTAGATCGGGTTAGGATTACCACGGAATTTGAAGGTGCACCTCCTGAAGAGGTCGAGCGTCAAGTGACCATAGTGATCGAAGAGGAGATCGAGAGTCTACCGGATATAGACGTGATTACCTCGCAAAGCTCAGAAGGTCTATCTAAAGTAGAAATCAAGTTAAAGACCGATACCGATCTGGATGAATTTTTGCGTGAGCTGCGTTCGCTCATCGACACCGTCGATGATTTACCAGAATTGGCAGAGACGCCAGAAGTCACGCGTTTGAAAACTCGCTTCCCTGTGATCAGTATGAGTTTGTATGGTGACGTTGAGCGCGGATTATTATACGAAACAGCCGAGGATGTGCGCCGAGATCTCTTGGGTCTATCAGGAGTGGCCAGTGTGGGTATAGCGGGGGATCGTCAGTGGGAGTTATGGGTTGAAGTGGACCCTCATGTGATGGCGGCACGCCAAGTCACTTTGAGTGAAGTCACCAATGCTCTCACGCGTAATTTAGATGATTTGCCGGGCGGTTCTCTCAAAGCTAACGAGGGCGATATATTGCTCAGAGGTATGGGGGTTGCACCCGATGTGGCGTCAGTGCAAAGGTTAGTATTACGCAATGATATCAATGGCGGTCAGTTGTTTTTATCAGAAATTGCCCATGTGACTTTACAGTTGGAAGAAGAAAAAACCATTGGCCGTTTCAACGGTGCGCCTTCAGTCAATTTAACAGTCACTAAAACCGCGCGTGCGTCTACTATTGATGTGGCAGCAGCTGTTAGAGAATATGCACGCACTCAGGCGGACAAATTGCCAGCAGGATTACAAGCAGGCTTATTCAGTGATTTATCTGTCGCCGTAAAAACTCGTCTAGAAACCGTGCGCTCTTCGGGCGTGATTGGTTTGATTTTAGTATTGATTTCTTTATATCTATTTTTGAATTTAAGAATCGCGTTTGTTACTGCACTGGGTATTCCAGTTTCTTTCTTAGTTGCCATCATCCTGATTTACTATTTGGGGTACACCATCAATATGGTGTCGTTGTTCGCTTTTTTGATCGCACTTGGCATGATTGTCGACGATGCCATCATTGTCACTGAGAATATTTATCGACATTTAGAAGAAGGCATGGAAAGAACTCAAGCGGCTATTATCGGCGCGCGCGAGGTATTTTGGCCGGTGGTTGCATCTACCTGCACGACGGTGGCGGCATTCATTCCTATGTTTGGTGTGAGTGGCACACTGGGTAAATTTATCGAAGTGATACCGGTAGTAGTGACCGCGGCGTTGATTGGTTCTTTGATAGAAGCTTTTGTGATATTGCCCTCGCATTGTTCAGAAATATTACGATTGCAGACACGTCAGCGGCACCGCTTTTGGACAGACTCATTGGACAAGTATCTGAGTACTTTGAAATGGGCGCTGTCCCATCGTTATGTGGTATCGATTTTAACGCTGGCTGTGTTGGCTGTGGTGCTGACTTACGCACAGACCAGATTGCCTTACAATCAATTTGGCAATGTAGAGATCGGTCAATTTTTAGTTAACATAGAGGCGCCTAATACCTACAGCGTGGAAGATACTTCCACTTTAGCTATGACGATTGAGGATAAGATTCTGGAAGTGGTAGCGGAAGAAGATCTCAATACCTTATTGACTAATGTGGGTGTCATTTTGGTGGATTTCAATCGTCTCAAAATGGGCAGTAACTATATACAATTGTCTGTCGATTTGAATAAAGCTGCGCCACAAACCTTCATAGAGAAGTATGTTTCTCCACTGGTTAATCTCAAATTTGGTGAGTCCGGCACGCGTATTCTCAGCACTCAAGAAATAATTGATGATATTCGCTTTGAGTTACAGAGCGTTGCAGGCATACAGCGTTTTTCTATACTCAGACCTCAGGGCGGACCAGCAGGCGCAGATATCGAAGTGGGTGTGGTCGGTGACAATATTGATCAATTGATAGAGAAATCCTCAGACATAGGGCAATTTTTGAAAAGAGTGCCTGGCGTGAAAGATGTGAGCCAAGATTTAGAGCCTGGCAAACTCGAATACCAATATATGTTGAATGAGCGTGGCCGACAATTGGGATTAACTCAGGAAGATCTGGCTAATGCAGTACGCACAGGGTTTGTTGGTCTAGAAGTCACGCATGTCAATTGGCAGGAGGATCGTTATCCTGTGCGGGTGATATACCCCGAGTCATTGCGCAAAGACAGTGCCGGCTTGTCGACTTTGCCGTTGACCTTGAATTCCGGTGGCAGTGTTTATTTGGGCGAAGTAGCTGATCTGACTCTACAGCGAGGCTTGGGAACAATATTGCGACGCGATGCACAACGACTCGCCTTGGTTACCGCCGAGGTGGATCTTGATGTCACTACCCCGTTGGAAGTGAATGCACTTATCAGCGCAGAATTTGATTATCTTAATAATCCGGGCTCTGCAATGGAATTACTTTTCCTAGGCGAAAAGAAAGAGGCTAATGATTCATTCAAAGACATGCTTAATGCCTTAGTGATTGCTTTAGCAATTATTTTCTTCATATTAGCGGCCTTGTTTAAATCATTGTTGGATCCTTTCGTCATCATGTTGTCGATTCCTTTTGCAATTGTTGGTGTCATTATTGGTCATATGTTCTTTGGTTATAACTTGCAGTTCTTGTCAGTAATTGGCTTTTTAGCATTGACTGGTATTGTGGTGAATGATTCTTTGATTTTGGTCGATTTTGCTAAGAAACGTCTCGCACAAGGAGTCTCATGTTACGACGCAATGCTAGATGCGGGGCGTATCAGAATACGTCCAATTTTATTAACAACGGTCACCACCTTTTTAGGTATTTCACCTCTAATATTTTTCGCCAGTGGTCAGACTGCCTTTTTATCACCGATGGCAGTGAGCTTAGGTTTTGGTTTGATTTTTGCCACGGTCCTGATATTGGTGGTGGTGCCATGCTTTTATATGGTGGCAGATGATATGCGCAATGCTGTTAAGGCTAAGGTCTCTGCTTATTTGGCCAGTGACTAAATCATTATTGAGTGGTCTGAAAAACAGCAGTTTGGTCACTTCTCAACGTGCTGATGTGTGTGTATCGATAGTGATTCGGTTGATGTACCGTCATCGCTTTACTGTTATCATTCCATCTTCTCTCATTACCGTTAACAAGTAGCGTTAAGACTTAACAATTCAATGAAGATTTCAGCGCAAGCATTTAAGCAGTTAGAGCATAAATCAATCACTTTATTGGGCATGTCGGGTGTGGGTAAGACAACGCTTGCCAATAAGCTTGATAATCAGCAGTGGTTTCATTATTCCGGTGACTATCGAATTGGCACTAAGTACTTAGAAGAGCCGATCTTAGACAATATTAAGGCCAAAGCCATGAATGTGGATTTTTTGGCGGATTTATTGCGTTCCGATTCCATTTATATTTGCAATAACATTACTGTAAATAACTTGGAGCCTGTATCTACATTTCTTGGCAAGTTAGGCAGTCCTGATTTGGGAGGGTTGGAATTTAATGAGTTCATGAAACGCCAGCGACTTCATAGGCAGGCAGAAATATTTGCGATGTTGGATGTGCCGGATTTTATGAAAAAAGCCCAAGATATCTATGGCTACCCAAATTTTCTTAATGATGCGGGGGGTAGTTTGTGTGAGTTAGATGATCAAGAAGTATTTAGAGTGTTATCTGATAACACCCTGATTTTATATATACGTGCTAATCAAGAACATGAAAAATTATTATGTGAGCGTGCAGTGACGGCACCTAAGCCACTTTATTTTCAGGAACAATTTCTGCAAGACCACATTAATATTTTTCTTGAGGAAAATAATATTCAAGAAATTGAGCAAGTGGTACCAGATGAATTCAATAGCTGGGTGTTTCCCAAGTTGCTAGAGCATCGTAAACCGCTCTATGAATCCATTGCCGAACAGTATGGCTATACCGTGGATCTTGAAGACATACAAAATGTTCGTGATGAAAAAGATTTGGTGGATTTGATTTGTCAATCGATTAATCAATAGACCCGTTCGTGAGTTTATTTTGGCATTAGTACAACACAATAATTTACCACTATACGATCGTCTGGCGAGTGAGGGCATTAGCGTGCTCCAAGCTGAGCAGTGTGACGCATCGCTGCCTGTATTGAAAATCGGATTTTTCAATATGATGCCGGATGCAGCTTTAACAGCCACTGAAAGACAGTTTTTTCGTTTGCTGGGCAGTCATGACAATATTAACTGTGCGGTTTATCCATTTCGTTGTGATGAGTTGGAGCGTTCGCCACATGCACAGGTTTACCTTCAACAGCACTATCAACCGCTGTCAGAAATAAAACATGCTGAACTAGACGCTTTAGTGGTGACTGGAGCTAATATTACTCAATCAAAATTAGACCAGGAGTGTTTTTGGGAACAACTAAAAACCACCTTGCTGTGGTCAAAGTCACATCTAAAGTCGACATTGTGTTCTTGCTTGGCTACCCATGCGGCGATGCAGGTATATTATGATGTTCAGAGACGTCATATGGGTGATAAGTGTTGGGGTGTGTTTGAGCATCATTTAACTTCATCTGACCATGCCTTATTAGCGGGAGTCGAGCAATCACTTTTTATGGTTCATTCGCGTTATAACGATATATCGGCTCAAGATTTTTTAACTCACGGTATACAGCCGCTGGTATGCAGTGAACAAGCTGGTGTGCAATTAGCCGCTGAGCAGGATCTTAGTGTGGTCTACTTTCAAGGTCATCCTGAGTATGATGACATTAGTTTATTAAAAGAATACAAACGCGAGATCATCCGATTTCTAAATAATGAACGTGGAGATTACCCACCCTTACCCAGTCATTATTTTGATTCACAAGCCACTTCTGTCGCACTTGGCTTTCAAGCGCTTATTGAGTCGCGTGGACGCGACATAAAAAGCCTAGAGGATTTTCCTGAATCTCAGCTAGCCGCCGGTATTGAAAATCGCTGGCAAGCAAATGCGCAAACCCTATTTTCTAATTGGCTGATGAGTTTGACCTGAGGTGGGTCTGATTGTATCCACAGGATTCACGGGTTTAAGTTTGGTGCTCAATACCTTATTTTATGGTCTCGATTGAGGCAATGTCATTGCTCAGTGAAACTGGCAGTTTAGATGTGTTTATCTACAGCTTATAGTAAAGTATCAGCTATGAAGCGATGGATTTTGACGAGCCATTTGCACTCGAAAGCTTAGGTCATGAATATGCGAAGAGTTGCGCTCAATAATACAAAAAAAGAATCTACACTGTTTCGTGCGCGTGCTTTGGTCGTCAGCATAATAGTGACGGCGGTGTTTGGTCTATTGTTACTTAGGCTATATAACCTACAGATCACTCACAATGCCCATTACCAAACCCTCTCTAATGACAATCGTGTCAGAGTCGAAGCCATTCCCCCTATGCGAGGTTTGATATTTGATCATGAAGGCGCACTTTTAGCCGATAATAAACCCAATTATCGACTAGTGATCACACCGTCCAGCGTGGATGATATGGAAGCTTTATTGAGTGCCTTGTCAGACATCATTGCCATTCAGCCACATGAATTAAAGCGCTTCAGAAAAGAGCTCAGACGTAAGCAATCATTTCAGAAAATTCCGTTGGTTTACAATCTTAGTGATCGAGAGGTGGCAAAATTTTCGGTGATGCAATATTACTTCCCTGGCGTAGAAATCAGTGCGAGTTCTATGCGCTATTATCCACAAGGAAAACATTTTGCTCATGTGATGGGTTATGTGGGACGCATTAATGAGTCGGATTTATTACGATTGGATAAGCGTGATTATGCCGGCACCTCCTATATTGGAAAATTAGGCTTAGAGAAAAAATATGAGTCTCACCTTCATGGTGAAGTAGGATATAAGCATGTAGAGATTAATGCGCAGGGACGACCATTGCGGGTGCTGAAAACTCAGGCACCTATATCAGGAATCGACTTACAACTTTCATTGCACCAGTCATTACAGATGCAAGCGCAAACCTTGCTTGAGGGTAGAAAAGGTGCGATTGTTGCGATGGATCCAAATAACGGTGATATTCTGGCTTTTGCCAGTCAGCCCACATATAACCCCAATTTATTTGTGAACGGAATTGGTCAAAAAGCCTATTCGCAGTTGCGTGATAACCCCGATCAGCCATTATTTAATCGTGCCTTAGTGGGTCAGTATCCACCGGGTTCGACGGTTAAGCCATTGGTCGCTATGGCGGCTTTGGAGTACCAGATTATGGCTCCGGAGCAGACTATGTATGCTGGGCCGCATTTCAGGCTACCCGGTAATGCGCGCAAATATCGTGATTGGAAAAAAGGCGGGCACGGAATTGTGGATATGTCCAAGGCGATAGCTCAATCCTGTGATGTGTATTTTTATCACGTTGGCCATCAGATGGGTATTGATAATATGCATCAATTTTTATCCAAGTTCGGTCTTGGTCAGTTGACCGGTATTGATACAGTGGGTGAAATTGATGGTTTATTACCTTCTCGCATATGGAAAGTTAATGCTCGTGGTGAGCCGTGGTTCCCGGGTGAGACGGTGATCACTAGTATTGGTCAGGGATACATGCTCACCACGCCATTACAATTAGCTCTAATGACCTCATATTTAGCCACTCAGGGACAGACCTTTCAGCCGCGCATGGTAAAAGCCATGCGTAGTGTGGACGAGGGAGATTGGCAGCCTATCGCTCCAACACCGATGGAAGCGATTGAAATTGATGACCCACAACATTGGCAAGTGATTACTCAGGCGATGCAAGATGTCGTGCATAGGCCTTATGGTACCGCTAAATCTATTAGTGAGGGTTTGTCTTATAACATTGCTGGTAAGACCGGTACGGCACAAGTATTCAGTATTGCTCAAGATGCTGAGTATGATGAAGAAATAGTGCCAGAAAATTTGCGTGATCATTCTTTATTTGTCGCTTTTGCGCCGGCTGATAGACCACAAATTGCACTCGCAGTGATTGTAGAAAATGG
>CAZKDD010000007.1:0-16542 GCA_964551535.1 uncultured Thiotrichales bacterium
ACTTTTCAAGTATGCCCTCACGATCAAGGTCGAGCGCACAATTCAGGGCTGTTTGGCCGCCCATGGTAGGCAGTAATGCATCAGGTTGTTCGCGCTCTATAATCTTCGCCACAGTTTGCCAATTGATCGGCTCGATATAAATCACATCTGCCGTATCTGGGTCAGTCATAATGGTGGCTGGATTAGAGTTCACTAGAATGACCTTATAACCCTCTTCACGTAAAGCCTTACAGGCTTGCACGCCAGAGTAATCAAACTCACATGCTTGTCCAATAATAATAGGACCCGCACCAATCAGGAGAATAGACTGTATATCTGTTCTTTTAGACATAGTTTTATTTTCCTCGTTGAGCCTGCATTGCAGCGATAAATGGCTGAAATAAAGCGATCACATCATGAGGGCCAGGACTCGCTTCCGGATGCCCTTGGAAGCTGTAAGCTGGACAGTCACGATGCCGAATGCCTTGCAAGCTGCCATCAAATAATGAGCGATGCGTGGCAAGCAGCGTGTCAGGCAAACTGGCCTCATCAACGGCAAAACCATGATTTTGACTAGTAATCATGACATGACCAGTTTCGATATCTTTGACAGGATGATTAGCTCCGTGATGACCAAATTTCATTTTTATGGTGTTCGCCCCGCACGCTAAGGCAAACAATTGATGCCCCAGACAGATACCAAATGTTGGCAACTTGGCTGAGATCAACTGTTGAATCATGTTGATAGCATAGTCACACGGTTCAGGATCCCCGGGACCATTAGATAAGAACACTCCTTCAGGTTGATGAGCCACTATATCTTGATAAGTAGTTTGGGCAGGGACCACCTCAATCTCACAGCCGAGATCCTGAAGAATTCGCAATATGTTATGTTTCACCCCAAAATCTAATGCAACCACTTTGAACGGACGACCATCACTCATGTTGGGCATCGTCGTTGTATTCAATGATTCTGAGGTCCAAGTAGTTTGGTTCCACGCATAGGCACTCTGAGTAGACACTTCTTTAGCTAAATCCATGCCTTTAAGTCCAGCGAAAGCCTGCGCTTGTGAGATATATTGTTGAGGATCTTGTTGGCCACTCACAATCACACCACTAAGAGCGCCTTTTTCTCTAAGGCGACGTGTGAGACTGCGTGTATCTATGTCTGCAATAGCAACAATATTATGTTGGGCAAGATAGTTTTCTAAACTCTGCTGACAGCGCCAGTTGGAGTGTATCATTGAGCTATCACGGATCACCAAGCCTGCGGCATGCACTTGCTCAGATTCCCAGTCTTGTGAGTTGACGCCTACATTACCAATGTGAGGATAGGTTAGCGTAACGATTTGTTTGCGATAAGAGGGGTCAGTGAGTATTTCCTGATAACCGGTCATGGAAGTATTAAAAACGACTTCGCCTACCGTACTGCCTTGAGCACCGATTGAGCATCCTTGAAAAATGGTCCCATCTTCAAGTACCAGATATGCGGGCAATCTCAACCACTTCCTCCTAGTCGTGCATGTAAAAAACGGGGCATCTCATGAAGAGGCCCCGCCTTAGTATGTTTTGTATGATACGGATTGTACTGCAAGTTATCGTCTGTCGGTAGACAATTTTACACTTTAAATTTTCAGTCCCAATACATCCTGCATATCATAAAGACCAACTGGCTTATCTTTTAACCAATTAGCCGCACGCATAGCGCCACGGGCAAAAGTCAGTCGGTGAGTGGCTTTGTGAGAAATTTCTATGCGTTCGCCTATACCCGCGAAAGTAACCGTATGTTCTCCTACGATATCACCCGCACGTATAGTCTGGAATCCAATGGTGCCCGGCTTTCTAGCACCAATATTGCCATGTCGTGAGTATTCTGCATGATCCTCAAGATTGACCTCCAGTGCCTCAGCAACCACTTCTCCCATCCGCAAGGCGGTGCCTGAAGGGGCATCCACTTTATTCTTATGGTGAGCTTCAACGATTTCAACATCATAGTCCTCACCCAGTGTCTGAGCAGCCGTTTTGAGTATGCTTAAACACAAATTTACACCCACACTCATATTCGGTGCGAACACTAGCGGAATGATCTGACTGGCGGCTTGAATTTGAGCTTTCTGCTCAGCATTAAAACCCGTTGTTCCAATCACCATAGGAATTTTGTGTTGTTGGCAAAAAGCCAGCGCATCGATAGCACCTTGTGGCAGCGTAAAATCCACCCACACCGGATCTTGCCAATCGTCAGGATTCGCAACGCTGCTAATATGAATCGATTGCTTATCTATACCGGCCACCAGACCAGCATCACTTCCACAACAATCTGCGCTGTCACGAGCCAATGCGGCTATCAGCGTCGTATGCTTGCTCTCGCAACAGGCTCGCACCAGCGCCTTACCCATGCGTCCACCCGCTCCATTCACCACAATGTTTGTTGTCATATTCTCTGCCTGATCTATTTAGACCAAAATTTTAAATCATCAAAGAAGCTCTTAACACCAGCTCCCCATCCGTCTGATTTAGGATTATGACGCTTCCCGCCTTCTTGTAAAGAATCATTAAAGCGATTAAGTAACTCTTTTTGTTCCTTATTAAGATTCACTGGCGTTTCTATCACTGCATGCACGTATAAATCCCCTTGAGCACCACCTCTAACCGGTTTCACCCCCTTACCACGCAATCTAAATTGTTTACCGGTCTGTGATTCAGCTGGGATCTTTAACATCAACTTGCCGTCAAGAGTAGGTATTTCCACCTCACCACCGATTGCCGCTGTGACAAAACTAATAGGTATTTCACAATGCAAATGCTCACCGTCACGCTCAAATATGGCGTGTTGCTTAACATGAATTTGCACATAGAGATCACCCGCTGGACCATTATTAGCACCGGCCTCACCTTCATTGGCCAATCTTATACGATCGCCCGTATCGACACCTGCTGGCACTTTCACAGATAGCGTGCGCTTGCGCTCCACAGCGCCTGTACCATGACAGCGCTTACAGGGGTTAGTGATGATTTTGCCGCGGCCATGACACTTAGGGCATGTTTGTTGAACCGAGAAAAATCCCTGCTGCATACGCACTTGCCCAGCACCACCGCAAGTTGGACAGGTTTCCATTTCAGACCCGGGTTCTGCGCCAGTCCCCGAACAAGCCTCACAACTTTGCTTGGAGGTCACATCGATATTTTTCTCAGTACCGAATACGGCTTCTTCGAGAGTCAACTGCAAGTTGTATTGCAGGTCAGCACCACGATAGACACGGTTCTGTCCACCGCGACTAGCACCACCGCCAAAGATATCACCAAACATATCGCCGAAAATGTCACCGAAATCTGCGCCTCCTTGACCACCACCAAATCCTGACTGTTGATCAACCCCAGCATGACCATATTGGTCATAAGCAGCACGCTTTTGAGGATCAGAAACTACATCATAAGCTTCTTTGGCTTCTTTGAATTTTTCTTCCGCTTCAGCACTGTTCTCATTGCGATCAGGATGATATTTCATTGCGAGACGGCGATAAGCTTTTTTTAATTCCGCTTCTGACGCATTTTTTTGTACACCAAGTACTTCGTAATAATCTCTTTTAGCCATGAATATATATCTTAAATTAAATTATCCAGATACAACAAAGTCCGAAGCTAAATATTAGCCTCGGACTGAAGTTTGCATTTCTATGAGTAAAGCCTGTTACTGTCAATAAAGCGGTAGCCCTATAATATTGGGTCTATTATTTGCTTGCAGCGTTATCATCATTCTTAACTTCTTCAAATTCTGCATCCACTACATCATCCTGACCTTTATTGCTGGCTTGCTCTTCAGCGCCTGCTTGAGACGGATCAGCAGCACCAGATTGTGCATACATCTGTTCAGCTAACTTTCCAGACACCTCTGTCAATGCCGTGGTTTTGGCTTCGATCGCATCTTTATCTTCAGAATCTAACGCTTCGCGCAAGTCTTTAATCGCAGCTTCGATGTTGGTTTTATCTTCCTCAGAAACTTTATCACCAAGTTCTTCTAACGATTTTTCGGTCGCATGAATCATTGCATCCGCTTGATTACGCGCAGCCACTAGCTCAGCAAATTTACGATCCTCTTCTGCATGTGTCTCGGCATCCTGAACCATCTGGTTAATTTCATCCTCAGACAAACCACTGGAGGCCTTGATCACTATCGATTGTTCTTTGCCTGTTGCTTTATCCTTAGCTGATACATTCAATATTCCATTAGCATCTATGTCTAAACTGACTTCGATTTGTGGCACACCACGTTGTGCAGGTGGAATATCCGTCAAATCAAAACGACCAAGAGATTTATTTGAAGACGCTTGACTGCGTTCTCCTTGCAATACATGCACAGTCACTGCCGTTTGATTATGCTCAGCCGTAGAAAACACCTGTGCGGCTGTCGTCGGTATAGTGGTGTTTTTATCAATCAACTTAGTCATGACACCACCCATAGTCTCGATACCTAGCGAGAGCGGTGTGACATCTAAGAGAAGCACATCTTTAACATCACCCCCCAATACACCGCCTTGAATCGCCGCGCCCATAGCAACTGCTTCGTCAGGATTAACATCTTTTCTAGGCTCTTTACCAAAGAAGTTCTGCACGGCTTCTTGAACTTTTGGCATACGAATTTGGCCGCCGACGAGAATCACGTCATCGATGTCAGAAGCATTTAATCCAGCATCAGCCAATGCTATCTTACAAGGCTCTATGGTGCGTTGAATTAAATCATCCACCAATGATTCTAATTTGGCACGTGTCAACTTGATATTAAGGTGTTTAGGACCACTCTGATCTGCAGTAATGTAAGGCAGATTGACTTCAGTTTGCTGTGATGACGACAACTCAATCTTAGCTTTTTCAGCCGCTTCTTTAAGTCGTTGAAGAGCGAGTGGATCATTATGAAGATCAACACCTTGATCTTTTTTGAATTCATCCGCCAAGTAATCGATTAAGCGTAAATCAAAATCTTCACCACCAAGGAATGTATCACCATTAGTTGCAAGCACTTCAAACTGGTGCTCACCATCAATCTCCGCGATTTCAATAATAGACACATCGAAGGTACCACCACCTAAGTCATAGACTGCCAGTTTACGGTCGCCCTCCTGTTTATCCAGCCCATAGGCCAATGCTGCTGCCGTAGGTTCATTGATAATACGCTTAACATCAAGACCCGCAATTTTACCCGCATCTTTAGTTGCTTGACGTTGTGAATCATTGAAATATGCCGGCACTGTAATCACCGCCTCGGTAACATCAGAACCAAGATATTCTTCTGCTGTCTTCTTCATTTTCATAAGCACGCGTGCAGAAATTTCTGGTGGTGCCATCTTTTTATCGTGCGCCTCTACCCATGCATCACCATTGTCAGCTTTAACAATTTTGTATGGCACCAATTTTATGTCTTTTTGAACCGCATCTTCTTCAAAACGTCTACCGATCAAACGCTTGACCGCATAAAAGGTATTTTCTGGATTAGTCACTGCCTGGCGTTTAGCGGATTGACCCACCAACACTTCATCAGTATCACTGAACGCCACAAGTGAAGGAGTGGTTCTATCGCCCTCACTATTTTCAATAACTTTTGGCTTACCACCATCAATGACAGATACACATGAATTTGTTGTACCTAAATCAATACCAATAATCTTTCCCATAACTATTTGCTCCAAAAAGTGTTCTTTTAAGCACTATCAACATAAATATGATTGCGCGTTAAATCTTCTATGTTCGAATATTAGGGCGGGGAGTATTTTTTCAAGCCCTAAGATGAATAAATCTAATGATTATTTATGTATCCGCCGCCTTAGACACGATCACCATAGCTGGTCGCAGTAGGCGATCATTCAATAAATAGCCTTTTTGCATAACTGATATCACCGTATTCGGTTCATGTTCATTACTTGGCTGCATAGTCATCGCTTGATGATGGTTAGGATCAAAACTTTCGCCCACAGGATTAATCTCAACAATGTTGAACTTCTCCAGCACCTGTGAGAGCATTTTCAACGTTAAGTCAGTGCCTTCACGTAATTTATCTGCATCAGCATCCTCAATACTAAGACCCAATTCCAGGCTATCTTTAACTGCCAATAGATCTTGACTGAACTTCTCAAGTGCGAATTTATGTGCAGACTGAACGTCTTTCTCGGCGCGACGCTTGACATTTTCAAGCTCCGCCACAGACCGAGTATACAAATCCCAATGTGCTGAACTTTTTTCTTGTGCTTCTTGCAGCGCCTGTTGAAGCTGCTCTACGGAATATGCTGATGTATCCTCACTCTCGGAATCAGCATTTTGGCTATCGGCTTGCTGTTCGATTGACTCATCACTTGCGTTTTCATTGGCCTTAGATGAGCCTTCAGCAGCCTGATCTGCAACCGTGCTGTCCTCAGGCACAGGTTCAAGCTCTACATTTCCATTATCTTCGACATCACCAGATGATTCCGAATGATTAGACATAAAAATTTCCTGGGTTGATTAACAATTGTTACTAATGTGGGTGCAGTTAATCAGAATTCAAGGCCTCACTGAGTAATTTTGCAGTGACATCTACAATAGGAATAACGCGATCGTAAGCCATACGTGTCGGCCCTACCACGGCGAGCACCCCTTTAACATCTTGATTAGCATGATATGGCGCTGTGACTACACTACAATCATCAAACACTTGATAACCGGATTCGCTGCCGATGAATATCTGTACGCCGGTCGCGCAGATACAACGATCTAATAGATGCAACACTTCTTTTTTTTGATTAAAGGCATCAAACAAACCGCGTAAAGTTTCAACACTGGATAATTCCTCAAATTCCATCAAGTTGGTTTGCCCGTCAACGACATAATTAGCAGTAGTCTCTTCCTGCTGTGTGAATATTTTCTCACCCAAGGTAATCGCATTACGCATCAACGCGTCCATATCGTGTCTGACTGCATCGAGGTCTTTGAGAAGTATTTTTCTGACCTCCTGAAGTGTGCGACCTGCCAAAATATCATTGAGGTAATTGGCCGCCTCGCGCAACTCCGTAGAGCTATATTCCCTATCAAGATTAATTATTCGATTATGCACTTCTTTTTTATCAACCACTAAAATGGCTAATACGCGCTGATCCGATAGGCTGAGAAATTCTATTTGTCGAAAAGCGGCTTTATGATGCTGCGGAACAGTAATCACACCTGCCATCTGGGTAAGAGATGACAGCAAACTGGTCGCCGTCTCCACCACGCCTTGAGTGGTCTTTTGAGTCGAAGTTAACCGAGATTTAAGACCAGTCACCATCGATGAATTTAATGGCTTTACCTCCAGCATAGTATCAACAAAAAGTCGGTAACCACGGGCCGTTGGGATGCGCCCTGCTGACGTATGAGGTGAGTGCAGATAGCCTAAATTTTCCAGTTCAGACATGACATTACGAACCGTAGCAGGACTAACATCCAGCTCCGAGACTCGTGCTAGCGTTCTAGAACCCACGGGTTGGCCATCTTGAATAAAACTCTGCACTAACGCTCTAAATAGGTGCTGGGTGCGAGCATCAAGTTGTTGATCCATATCATCGACCTCATCATGGTTATGCATTAGTATCGATATAACGCTGCTAATAGCTAAATTTTATATTACATTAACAGAAAATTGGACTGTTAAATGATTATGACTAATGTTTGAGTTATATTCACATATGGCATATTAATAGCATTTTGCGATTTAGCTATTTAAGTCATGAATTTTGACATTAACTGAATTTTACGAGAACTAGCAAAACTCACTATTAGACACTCCCAGAGCACGCAAAATTGTGAAAAATCAATTCAATTCTATCGGCATTATCGCAAAACAAAACGATGAACAAGTCGTCGGTACTGTGCGCAGCTTGTACGCGCTACTCAAAGGCAGACAGATTCGTACTATTGCGGATAAATCCACTCAACAGTACCTAACTCAGCCAGCGGATTTATGTATGGACGTTGACGACATGCATGCTGAAATTGACCTCGCCGTAGTTGTGGGTGGTGACGGCACCTTACTTGCTGCCGCCCAATCAATGCTCAACCATGATATTCCTATCATTGGTATCAATCGTGGTCGATTAGGTTTTCTCACGGATATTCCACCTGCAAATTTAGATACTGATCTAAACGATATGTTGAACGGTGAGTGTTTTGAGGAAAAACGACCAACACTCAGTGCCACCGTCATGCGTGACCATAAAGTCATTGCGCAGCGCTTTGCGATTAATGACATTGTTGCTCATGCACTCACCAGTGTCAGAATTATTGATTTGGAGACCAGAATCAATGATGAATTCTTAAATACATTGCGTGCCGACGGCTTGGTCGTATCCACTCCAACTGGTTCCACTGCTTATGCCTTATCGGGAGGAGGCCCCATAGTCCATCCAACCGCAAACAACACTATTTTAGTGCCGATATGTCCACACACATTGAGCAACAGACCGATTGTCGTCAACAATGATCATCGACTAGAAATTATCTACTCAGATAGTAATCAGCACCCTGGTGTTGTCGCTGTAGATGGGCAGATGATCAGCGAATTAAATCCTGGTGACAGCATCGTGATTGAAAAGTCTCACAAACCACTGATATTAATACAGCCCAATAGCTACTCATTTTTCAATGTACTGCGTGAGAAGCTGAACTGGAGTCAACAACCCTAAAGCGTATGCTCAAATCGCTCCATATCAATAACTTCGCAATTATCCAACACTTGGAGTTAGAGTTTTTTGCCGGCTTAAGCACACTGACGGGTGAGACAGGTGCGGGTAAATCTATCATTATTGATGCCATTGGACTGGTGCTAGGTGATCGTGCTGACAGCTCTCTAATTCGCGCAGGTGAAGAATCCGCTGAGATTGTGTTAGTGATTGAGCTTGCCAAAAAATCCACCATACTGGATTGGATGCAAGAACATGACTTCAATGCAGATACAGAGTGTATCTTACGACGTGTGATGCGTGCTGATGGTAAGTCACGCGCTTATATCAATGGTATACCTGTGCCACTTAAAATCCTCAGAGATTTAGGCGAACAGATTATTAATATTTATGGTCAACACGCGCATCAATCTCTCATGCAAGCGACGACTCAACGTCAACTAATTGATCAATTTGCAGGGAATACTGATGAGCTAAAAACCCTGTCTAAATATTACCAGCATTGGCAGCAACTCACTGAACAGCTGCAAAACCTCTCTGAAAATGCTAACGATATTTCATCAAGGATTGATTTATTGCGTTACCAAGTAGAAGAACTGGATCAACTTTCCTTGTCGGAAAATGAATTTACTGATTTAGAAAAAGCCTTGATTCGCCTATCAAATGCAGAAGACCTTAAACACGCGAGCTCGCAAGCTAGCCATCAACTCAAAAATGATGACAGTCAAGATATATACTCCCAACTTAGCGAGGTGATTAGTCAAATCGAGAAATGCGCAGCTAATGATGAACAACTCAACAACACTCAACAATCCCTACAGGAAGCCATCACCCTTGTTGATGAAGCGGCTGGCGAGCTCAATCATTATGCAGAAAAAATTAATGTAGACCCTCAAGCCCTGGCTGAAACTCAAGAAAGAATAAGCTTAATCGATCAACTATCACGTAAACATAAAATTTCTCCACAGCAAATAACACAACTCCACGCACAGCTCAGACAAGAATTAGATACGCTGACTCAACCAGATTATGACTTGGATGCATTGACTGAAGAGTGCAAAAAAAGTGAGCAAAAATACATCGCCTCAGCTGCTAAAATCAGTAAAAAAAGAATACAGGCTAGCCACCAATTAGGCCAACAAATTACTCAAGCACTAAGCAAACTAGGCATGCAGAAAGCCAAACTAGAATTCACCGTCACACCGCAACAACCGGCAAACAGTCATGGCACAGATAAAATTGTCATCAACATACAAACTAATCCTGGACAAAAAATGCTGCCATTAACTCAAGTAGCTTCCGGTGGTGAGTTGTCACGCATTAGTCTTGCTATTCAAATGATCGCGGTGGAACATCTTGAAGTACCGGTATTAATATTCGATGAGGTAGATTCCGGTATCGGTGGTGCAGTAGCCGAAGTGGTAGGCAGAGCATTGCGTGATATTGGCAACCACAAACAAGTCATGTGTATTACTCATCTAGCGCAAGTCGCTGCCAGCGCCCACCATCATTATCGAGTCAATAAAACTTCAGAAAAACAAGACACATCATCCGCAATAGAGTATCTTGACTCGCAACAACGTGTTTCCGAACTTGCGCGCATGATCGGGGGTGTTAAGCTCACTGAAAATGCTTATTCTCATGCGCAAGAGATGCTAAGTATATTTTCATCAACTAAACAAGCCTCATAATTTTAATATCCATAATCCAGTATCAGTAATCAGACAAATTCAAGAAAAATCATGATTAAATTCTCAGTTATCATTATTTGTGTCGCCATCATTCTAAGCAGTTGCTCGGGGAGAATGTTCACAATCCATAGAATTGATGTGCAACAAGGCAATGCGATTGAACCTGAGAAAGTTGAACAATTAAAAGTAGGCATGACCAAAGAACAAGTCAAATTCCTCATGGGAAGCCCCTTAATCACCGACGTATTCCATCCAGACCGATGGGATTATGTTTTCCTCTTAATTCCAGATTATGGTGAAACAGAGCGCTACCATCTAACAGTATTTTTTGATGGCGATAAAGTATCAGAAATTCGCAAAGGCGACATGCCTCAGCCCGACAAAGAAATAACCACGCAATAAGCCAGAACAATAAACAAGATCAGTGCTATGCGTTTTCAGTCTCAGACTTGAGCGCGCAGGCGTCGAGCTTGCATAGGATCCATCAATAAATCACGATAAACCTCCACTCGATCACCCTCCTTCACAACTGTTTGTAAATCAGCCGCAGTGTTGTATATGCCCACATCTAAAGACGACAGTGTCAGATAGGGACAGCGCTGTAATAAATCACTGCCTATAACAACATCCTCAATAGTGCTATCCGCTGGCACTTGCAACTGCTGAATAAATTCACAATCAGCCTGAACATACACCAAATCAACCTTCATGACATTTTACTTGTAAATTTGCTCAGCACGCTCAACAAAGGAACTGACTAAGCGATCACATATTTGATTAAAGAAACTCTCCAATGCGAGTTTTAATACTGGATTAGATAATTCAAATTCAAGTGACAATTCAACCCGTGACCCTAGATCCTCTATCTCTACAAAACTCCACATACCATGCAATTGTTTAAACGGACCATCGACTAATTCCATAGCTATACTCTCACCTTCAGATAAAGTATTGCGCGTAGTAAAAGAAGTTTTAATTGCTCCTTTGGCAAAATGTAACGTCGCTTGTTTTTGATCATGACTTAATATTTCAAACTCACTTCGATTACACCAAGGCACAAAGCTAGGATAATCTTGCGTATCATTGACGACCTGATACATCTGCTGCGCCGTGTAAGGAACTAGCGCACTTCGACTCATACTAGGCATCGTCAAATCACCTCTATCACACTGAGAAACACCAACACCAGACCCAGTGGAGTGACAAATCTAAGTAGCAATCGCCATATCGAATAAATCATGGAATTTTGCATGGCGAGCTCATCCCTAACTGAAGTTTCCTTCATTACCCAACCAACAAATAAAGCGATCATTAACCCTCCTAGAGGCAACATAATGTTAGAGGTTAAATAATCCAAACAATCAAAAAAAGTTTTTCCAAAAAGCTGCCAATTTTGTCCATAATTAAATGACAATACAGTTCCTAACCCAATCAACCAGGTAGCAAAACCACAATATATACTAGCTCGTACTCTCGCCAGCCCTCTA
Organism: uncultured Thiotrichales bacterium; assembly: GCA_964551535.1. Classification (GTDB taxonomy): domain Bacteria; phylum Pseudomonadota; class Gammaproteobacteria; order UBA4575; family UBA4575; genus UBA1858. Next base: position 11,836 of record CAZKDD010000007.1, read on the forward strand.
TTTTCTACTAACCAAGCTACCGCAGGCTCAATCAGAGAAATGGATGATGTCCATGCGGCAAAAACCAGTAAGATGAAAAACAAGGTGCCAAAAAATAATCCCCCGGACATTTGACCAAAAGCTAAAGGCAGTGTGTTGAATATCAAACCAGCGCCTTGCGCTGTTTCCAGTCCATTCGAAAATACGATAGGAAAAATCGCCAAGCCGGCAAGTATAGCTACACTGCTATCCGCGATTGCAACCGCTAGTGTAGTCTTACCAATAGAAGCGGTTTTTTTGAGATAAGAGCCATAGATCATTATTGCCCCCATACCCAAACTCAACGAGAAAAACGCCTGCCCCATAGCACTTAATACGACATCCTGATTAATCTTGCTAAAGTCTGGCGTGAACAAAAATTTCACTGCCTGCGCAAATCCACCATGCGCTAATGAGTAGCCAATCAATATCAATAACAATAAAAACAACGCTGGCATGAGATATCTAACGGCCACTTCTATACCACCATTAACACCGCGCGCCACAACCATAATAGTCATGAACATAAAGATACTATGCCATACCACCAATTTAAGTGGATCAGAAATTAACTGCTTGAATAAATTACTAGCCTCTTGTTGGTCAATATTTTTTAACTGACCCGCACCACTTTCCAACACATAAGATAATGACCAACCGGCGATTACACTGTAATAAGAGAGAATCAATACACCGGCCAGTACACCACTCCAACCAATCAATGCCCAAAAAGGATTCGCTTGCTCTTGCTGACACAATAACTTGAGGCTGTTAATAGGACTCTGACGTCCGCGTCTTCCCATTAATACTTCCGCCATCATTACTGGCAAGCCGAATAATATAATAAAGCCAAGGTAGATGATGACAAATGCGCCACCACCATTTTCACCCGCCATGTAAGGGAACTTCCATATGTTACCAAGACCAACTGCAGAACCAGTCGCAGCAAGGATAAAAGCTAATCTAGTGGACCATTCGCCATGAATGGAAGCAGTTGGGGTAGACATAATTAGTAGCAAATTAAGATATGAAGTCTCATTTTGATGAATTTTGAGACGACACTCAAGTCGCAATCGCACTTAACTCTTCCGAGGTTTATACTAGCGCTATGAAAAAGAACAAAAATTTCAGTAATGACAACACAATCGCCTTAAATAAAAAAGCACGTCACGACTATTTTATCGAAGACACGATTGAGGCTGGACTTGCGCTAGAGGGATGGGAAGTCAAAAGCCTGCGTGAAAAAAGTATCCAAATCACAGAGAGTTACATCTTTATCAAGCAAGGAGAGGCTTGGATATCAGGCGCACATATCACGCCTCTGTCTACAGCAGCTACACACCTGGATATTAATCCATCACGCATTCGTAAACTTTTAATGCATCGACATGAAATTGACAAATTAATCGGCGCTGTCGAACGCAAAGGTTACACATTGGTTGCCACTAAGATGTACTGGAAAAAAGGCCGTGCAAAAGTTGAAGTGGGTATTGCTAGAGGTAAACAACAACATGATAAACGTGCCACGGAGAAAGATAGAGACTGGCAACGTCAAAAACAACGTATACTCAAAAACCCATAACAATCAAACAACCGACATTAGGTTTTCCATAGCACCTCGTGATCACAGCTGGTGGCGATATTTTCTAACATTTTTTCATGCTCTAGACGTTCTTGCTGAGACGCCTCTACCAATTTAAGTTCATAGTTAACAGGCGGATCAACACACTCCTCAGACTGTGTTTGCTGTTTGACTTGATCATCAGCAGCTAAACTCATCGCAACTTGTCCACCCGTCATCGCCATATAAACATCAGCAAGAATCTGAGCATCCAAGAGCGCCCCATGTAATTCACGGTGAGTGTTATCAATATCGTAACGCTTACACAAAGCATCCAAACTATTACGCTGACCAGGATGCATTTTTCGTGCTTCTTGCAAGGAATCAGTCACCGTACATATTTGTTGAATGTTTTTAACCGAGTGACCCACAGTCGCCAGCTCATGATCAAGAAAACCTACATCAAAAGCCGCATTATGAATTATTAAGTGACTGCCTCTGATAAATTCAATAAATTCATCGCAAATATCAATAAATTTTGGCTTATCTTGTAGTGACTCTATGCTAATCCCATGTACTTCCTGCGCCCCAGCATCAATAGCTCGCTCAGGATTGAGGTATTGGTGATAAAAACGTTCGGTGACTGTTCGGTTAACAATCTCTACCGCACCGATTTCTATCACTCGATGACCATCACTCACTTCCAAGCCTGTAGTTTCAGTATCTAACACCACTTGTCTCATTATTTCACACTCACTAACCCTTAAAAATTTTGCATCTCGTCTATAGCCTGATTAGCCAAACTATCCACTCTCTCGTTTTCGACATGGCCACTATGTCCTTTCACCCAGTTCCACTCGACATTATGTTGTTGTACCAACTCATCCAGTTGACGCCACAAATCTTCATTCTTGACTGGCTTTTTGGAAGCTGTTTTCCAGCCTTTTTTCTTCCACCCATCCAACCATTTCTCTATGCCATCCATGACATAACGTGAATCTGTGGTCAAACTCACACGACAGGGTCGCGATAAGCTTGCCAGTGAAGATATGGCTGCTTGCAGTTCCATTCTGTTATTGGTGGTATCAGGATCGCTGCCCTTCAATTCTCGTTCGCTGTCTTTGTATCTCAGCAATGCTCCCCACCCACCAGGGCCAGGGTTGCCTCGACAAGCACCATCAGTAAAAATTTCTACATATTCAGTCATTATTTTTTTGTCCCGCTGTGCAGCTTGCAGAAGATCCAGGCACTCCCTTAGGGAATAAACCCCTCGGAGATGACCATGTATCCATAAGCGGTGTTAGACGAGCGACTCTTTTTCGAGCCACAAGAATATAAAGTCCGCCAAAACGATAACAATACTGCTTTAAAAAATTTTCTATTGGTCGCATTTTTTTCCATGCTTGCAGACGTTTAAAAGGTGGCAAATGCCCTGCGTAGTGAATCTCGACTTCTTCTAACCCTAACAAACCACACCAATCACGCAATCTTTTAATGCCATAAAAATTAGCACTCCAAGGTGTTGTTTTTGTTCTAGCCAAAAACACTCGCCATAACCCATAGAAAGAAAACGGATTAAAACCAATAATAATCAAATAGCCTTCCGCCACCAAACTTCGTTCTATTTCACGCAAAATTTCATGGGGTTGACTGGTAAAGTCCAAAGTATGCGTCATCACAACAAGGTCTACACTGTCAGTGGCTATAGGAAATGCCGTCGGGCTTGCGATCACATCTGCATTATCAGAACGATCAAGCACAATCTTTTTTCGAATAGTGCAATTCTTCAGTAAGCTTTCATTCGAAAGTGCATGGCCAATTTCGACCGCGACATAACCAAAAATACAGGCACTAATTTTGGCCATATACTTCTCAATAACCGCTGCGACCAATTGTCCAGAAGCCGTTTTATACCAAGCTTTTATGGCCGTGAGATCAAACATATCATCTGTCAAACCACGTTAACATGAGGAACTGCGGATAATAATTTTTGCGTATATTCATGTTGAGGATGCATCAACACCTGTTCGACGGGGCCCTGCTCCACGATGACACCTGAATTCATCACCGCCACTTCATCAGCAAGATACCCTACTACCGACATATCATGAGTAATAAACAAATAACTGACTCCCAGCTGATTTTGTAAATCCTTTAACAAATTTAACACCTGTGCTTGCACAGAGACATCTAATGCACTGGTCGGTTCATCACATATAATCACTCGCGGTTTTACTGCCAGCGCACGAGCAATACAGATGCGCTGTCTTTGCCCGCCCGAAAACTCATGAGGGTATCGATATTTTGCATCCTCAGGTAATCCCACCTGTGCCAGCAGGCGATCGATCTCATCGGATCTTTGTTGGGCAGTACTGCTTGCACCCAGAGCAATCATGCCCTCTTCAATAATATGTCCGATCAACATACGTGGATTGAGTGAAGAATAAGGATCTTGAAAAATAATCTGTAAATCACGCCGCTTTGCTAATAACTCAGCCCCCTTGAGTTGTGACAAGTCATCACCAGAGAATTCTATGCGTCCATCAGTGGCAGTAATTAACTGTAAAATCGTTTTACCCACTGTCGTTTTACCACAGCCAGACTCTCCCACGAGTGCCAGTGTTTTCCCCGGTTGAAGTTGAAACGAAACATCATTGACGGCCTTAACATGTCCAACCGTAGTTTTGAACAATCCTGCTTTGATAGGAAAGTGGACTTTTAAGTTCTCCACTTTAAGCACGCTAGCCTGCTCTGTGATGGGTGCTCCTCGTGCGTGTTCAACAACTTCCAATGACTGACCTGATAGTTTGATGCCGCGCTTTTCAATACTTGGAAGCGCATTCAGTAATTGCTGACTATACGGATGTTTTGGTGCCGCAAAAAAATCTTTTGCTGGTGCGTTCTCAACTATCACCCCCGCTTGCATAACAACTACACGGTCAGCAATCTGCTGAACCACACCGAGATCATGAGTGATGAAGACCATACCCATGTTACGTTCTATTTGTAGTGACTTAAGCAACTTCAGCACTTGTGCTTGGATGGTCACATCCAATGCGGTGGTGGGTTCATCAGCAATTAATAATTCAGGATCTGAAGCCAATGCGATTGCAATCATTACACGTTGC
>CAZKDD010000008.1:0-13210 GCA_964551535.1 uncultured Thiotrichales bacterium
TTATCAGCATCAGGGCTGATGATGTGGAATCTTTATTTATCATCACTTATGGCTATTATCGTGGTCTATTGTCTCCATAGATACCAATTTCATCGATCTATGTCATTCATTAGTTAAGCTCATGGTTACTAATCTATGCTTACAAGTACTAATTTAATGGACTCACTAAAAATAATGACTCTCCAATGTGGGGGCTATTGTTGTGTGAAAACCATCGTCTGAAAATTATTTTATGGTTAAGTGTTGAAAAAAAATCTTTTGTCTCCATATAGGCCAGTATGAAACAACACAATGCTTTTTGTTAAATGCGCCCATTTCCGATTTTGTTGGCTCTGTTCATTGTCCTCCCTTTGATAGAGATTTATTTGTTTATACAAATTGGAGGATTCATCGGAGCTTTGGCAACGGTAGCTTGCGTGGTAATAACGGCATTGTTAGGCGTGTTATTGTTACGAGCACAAGGTTTTCAAACCATGGCTAAATTTCAACAGCAAATAGCCATGGGTGAGTTGCCTGCAGAAACCATGTTGGAGGGCGTGGCCTTATTGATCGGTGGAGCCTTGTTATTGACGCCGGGGTTTCTTACAGATGCGTTGGGTTTCTTGTGTCTAGTACCGCTGACTCGTCGTGCCATTATCAGAGGGCTTTTAAGTAAGCTCAGTGTGCGTTCTTTTGCAGGTTCTGTTCGTGGCTCCTCATCGCATACAAGAGATAATCGTATCATAGAGGGTGAGGCGAAGCGCAAGGACCACGATCTGTGGCACTAACGCTAAGGTGCACTTTCGGAGGCATGAGTCTGGCTTGACTTGTGTGTGTTCGGCAGTATGATTAGCACTCATTACACTAGAGTGCTAAAAAACAACAAACCATTGTTTTAGATAGAACTATTTTATTGAAGCAAGTGCTTTGATAGACCAATTCAACGTAGAATTTAATTGTTAGGAGATGAGAAACATGAACTTACGTCCTTTACACGACCGTATCGTCGTTAAACGCATGGAAGAAGAACGCACTAGTCCGGGCGGCATTGTGATCCCCGACTCAGCCACTGAAAAGCCTAGCAAAGGTGAAGTCGTGGCTGTAGGGAACGGCAAGGTGAGTGAAAACGGCGACGTACGTCCGGTCGACGTTAAAGTCGGCGACACCGTGCTATTTGGTAAATACTCAGGCACTGAGGTGAAGGTTGATGGTGATGACCTACTCGTCATGCGTGAAGATGATGTGATGGCTGTTATTGAAGGCTAATGCTCAGATAGTACGCACGACACATATCACATCACACAGAATTATTGATAACTTAAATATATAACGAAGGTAAACACAAATGAGTGCAAAACAAGTTACTTTTGGAGATGAAGCCAGAGCCCGTATGGTTGCTGGAGTCAACATCTTAGCAGACGCAGTAAAAGCAACATTAGGTCCTAAGGGACGCAACGTAGTACTGGATAAATCTTTTGGTGCTCCAACAGTCACCAAAGATGGTGTATCAGTGGCAAAAGAAATCGAATTAGAAGACAAGCTTGAGAACATGGGTGCGCAAATGGTTAAGGAAGTGGCATCACAAACTTCTGATGTAGCCGGTGATGGCACAACCACTGCCACAGTTCTTGCGCAATCGATTGTTCGCGAAGGTATGAAAGCTGTAGCGGCAGGAATGAACCCAATGGATTTGAAGCGTGGCATAGATAAAGCCGTGTCAGCCGCTGTGGAAGAATTAAAATCACTCTCAAAGCCTTGTGCAGATAATAAAGCTATCGCACAAGTGGGTAGTATCTCTGCTAACTCAGATTCATCTGTCGGTGACATTATCGCAGAAGCGATGGATAAAGTGGGTAAAGAGGGTGTGATTACCGTTGAAGAAGGTAACGCATTAGAAAATGAACTGGATGTTGTTGAAGGTATGCAGTTTGATCGTGGTTACTTATCACCATATTTTGTTAACAACCAAGACAACATGACATGTGATATGGATGATCCGTTCATTCTTTTACATGATAAGAAAGTTTCTAATATTCGCGATTTGCTTCCATTACTTGAGGGAGTGGCAAAATCTGGTCGTCCATTGATGATTATCGCAGAGGATGTTGAAGGTGAAGCATTAGCGACATTAGTTGTGAATACCATTCGCGGTATCGTTAAAGTAGCAGCTGTAAAAGCGCCTGGTTTTGGTGACCGCAGAAAAGCCATGTTACAAGACATCGCAATTTTGACGGGTGGCACAGTGATTTCTGAAGAAGTTGGTTTGTCGCTAGAAAAAGCAACTTTGGAAGATCTTGGTACGGCGAAGCGTGTACAAATCTCAAAAGAGAACACCACAATTGTTGATGGTTCAGGACAAGCCGGTGAAATCACCGCTCGCGTTGAACAAATACGTGCACAAATCGAAGAGTCATCTTCAGATTACGATAAAGAGAAATTGCAAGAACGTATGGCTAAGCTCGCTGGTGGTGTGGCAGTAATTAAAGTTGGTGCGGCCACTGAGATGGAAATGAAAGAAAAGAAAGCTAGAGTGGAAGATGCTTTACATGCGACCCGTGCTGCTGTTGAAGAAGGTGTTGTTCCTGGCGGTGGTGTTGCATTGATTCGAGCACGTAAAGCGCTCAACAATGTCAGTGGTGATAATGCTGATCAAGATGCGGGTGTCAACATTGCGCGTCGTGCAATGGAAGAGCCACTGCGTCAGATTGTTACTAACGCGGGTGATGAAGCATCGGTGATCCTGGCGAAAGTTGACGAAGGCGAAGGCAATTACGGATACAACGCGGCAACAAGTGAATACGGTGACATGATTGCTATGGGTATTCTTGATCCAACTAAAGTGACGCGTTCCGCATTGCAAAATGCTGGATCAGTGGCTGGTCTAATGATTACTACTCAAGCCATGGTGGCAGAGCTGCCTGCAGGTGACGCGCCAATGGCGGGTGCACCTGATATGGGTGGCATGGGTGGTATGGGCGGTATGATGTAATCATCATGTAAGTCTATTTGCCTAACTGGCATATTAAAAATCCCCTACTCTTATCAAGATGGTTTTGATCGGGTGAGGGGATTTTTTTTGCCTATGATATAAACTTAGCCTTCACAGCTATCTTTTGGTTGCGCTTATATCCATAGCTGCTTTTGCTCCAGACAGATAGCGGTGTAGATATTTGACGGATTGCATAAGAGCAGCAAGTGTGGAATAGAATCTTGCATCGATAGTCTTAACAGGGCAGTCTAGACTATAATTAATTAACTAAGTAGATTAACGTTGTGTATATTGACTCAAAGACACACCTAATAGGGTCTGCAGAATATCTGCCGTCGCCAAATAAAAATGAGCGCCCGGCTGAATGTTCTATTGATTTAATCGTGATACATAATATTAGTTTGCCACCCGGACAATATGGTACTCACCATGTGCAGAAATTTTTTCTTAATCAACTAGATGTGAGTGTTCATCCATACTTTGAAAAAATTCAGTCTTTGCGCGTTTCTAGTCACTTATTTATTGATCGCAAAGGAGAGCTAACTCAGTTCGTACCATTTAATGAACGTGCTTGGCATGCAGGTGAGTCTGTTTATCAGGGGCGCACTGGTTGTAACGATTTTTCGATTGGTATTGAACTTGAAGGTACCGACACAGAAGTTTATACGCAACAACAGTATGATCAATTAAATCAGGTGTTAACCTGCTTGTTGGCTCATTATCCCAGCTTAAGTGCTGACAGAATTGTCGGGCATTGTGATATTGCACCAGAACGTAAAACTGATCCTGGGTGTGCCTTTGACTGGGATCAGATAGATATCAAGTGAGCGTGTTGCAAGTCTATTTTCATGCGATTTTAACTGACTTCATTCCACCGCCACCTGCCATGCTTCATGATTTTCAATGATATTCAGCAATAAACGTATATTCGGATGGGCGTCAGGATGCTCTAATTCTTCGGTGACATAATCACCATAGTGTTGTAATCCTATTTGTGCTTCTTGTGGACTGATCGTCTGGTTTGCATTACGTGAAATAGCAAAGTAAATTTTCACTGAAGCCTGTTTCCCTGGGACATTCGGGAGGATGTGCACAGCGTCTGATTGCGTATCTTGTACCGTCAGTTGGGTTATATGTGAGCAGTCAGCGAGATGATCAAAACCTTCGCCAAATTTTTTATTTGCCATACAATGTTCCTTGTAAGCCAGCTGTGAATAATTGATATAATAAACCTCAACAAGTCTATCGTGTTGGGCAATAAGACGCCAAATACAAAACTAAATTATTGCTTATGCGCTCAGCCATACATAACAATCGTCAGCTGATTATTCAGCACCAGTTAGCATCTATATTTAAGATAGGAAGGGTAGGCATTGAAAAAGAATCCCTGCGAGCAGACTATTCTGGTGTCATCGCCCAAAGTGATCATCCGTCTACATTAGGCGCCAGTTTAACTCATCCTTACATCACTACGGATTATTCAGAGGCTTTACTCGAATTTGTCACGCCACCATTGCATAGTGGGGAAGAGGCAATCAGTTTTTTGAGTAAAATTCATCAGTTTACTTATCCGAATATACATCATGAGTGTCTGTGGCCGGCGAGTATGCCTTGTAAATTGATGGGTGAGCAGAGTATTCGTATTGCAGAGTATGGCAGTAGCAATATCGGTCAAATGAAACATGTTTATCGCAAAGGTTTGGGTTATCGCTATGGAAAAATGATGCAGGTAATTGCAGGGATACACATCAATTTATCTATTGATGAGGCATTTTGGCCGCAGTGGCAACAGGCTCAACAACACCAAGGTGAGTTATGTGATTTCATTAATCAACAATATTTTAAGATCATCCGAAACCTGCAACGTGTTGGCTGGTTGATTCCCTATTTGTTTGGAGCATCACCGGCGGTAGACAAATCTTTCACTCACAAAGGTGTAAAAGATTTGAAGTTTTGGGATGAGGAAACACTGTATGGACAATATGCTACTTCATTGAGATTAGGAGATATTGGATATACCAACCATAGAGAAAATGAAATTGGCATTAAAGCATGTTATGACAATTTGCAAGATTATGTGAAATGTTTGACGCGCGCTATAGAGACTCCTTATCAACCATATGAAGAAATTGGTATTCAAAGTGATGGTGAGTACAGGCAATTAAATGCCAATATCTTACAAATAGAAAATGAATACTACGGCACGGTACGGCCGAAACAAATATCCAATCGCAATGAAAAACCCACGCATGCATTGATGCGGCGTGGTGTACGTTATGTCGAAATTCGCTCCATGGATATCAATCCATTTTCAGCCATAGGGATAGATCAAGCCCAGCTAGATTTTGTTGAAGTGTTATTTATGTATTGTTTGCTTGGTGATGATGCAATTATCAGTGAAACTGAGCAAGAAGAAATTGACTTTAATGAATACGAAGTCGCGCATCATGGCCGTAAGCCAGATCTACATCTGAGGCGTGCAGGGGAGAGTATTCCTATAAATGAATGGGCTGAGGAATTATTTATTGAGCTGCAATTAGTAGCTGATTTAATGGGCGACAAAACGCTTCAATACCAAGCAAGTTTGGCAGTATTTGCTGATGCCATCTCGGATCAACAACAGACTTTGTCAGCTAAAATGCTGCAACAAATGCAACAGTCTAAATTATCTTTTTATGATTTTATTGCTACTATGGGTAAGCAATATTGCGACCAGTTTTCTGAAATGTCTGATGCTGACTTGCAAAAGAATTTTTCTTATTTGGCAGAGCAAAGCATGACTGAGCAACAGCAAATTGAGCGTGCCGACAAGGTGAGCTTTTCTGACTTCTTGACAGCTTATTTTTCACAGCACATAGACGACCGCAGTCAATAATTCATTTGAACGAACAAAGGGACACATTATGTTGAAATCTACTCTTGTATTTAGAGCAAGCCTGATTTGTTTTCTACTCGCTTTAGGCTCTTCTATTGCTATTGCCCAGCCGCAAAATATCAATATACAACAGCTCAAACAATTATTAGATGATGATGTAGTATTAATTGATGTGCGCACTCCGGGTGAGTGGGAACAAACAGGCATAGTTCCAGGTAGCCTCGCCATTATGTTTTTTGATGAAAAGGGTCGGGCCAATCCACAACTTTGGATGCAGCAGGCCAGTCAATATATTTCACCGGATCATGCAGTAGCGATTATTTGTCGTTCAGGTAATCGTAGTTTTACCGTCGGACGTTATTTGATGGCACAACATGGTTTCAAGCAAGTTTATAATGTTGAGGGTGGAATAAAAGCTTGGAAAAACGCTGGGCACTCTACCATGAGGCCTTAATTACCAGACGCTTTTAATAAGGACTTCCAATTAAATTGCAACAAACTTGGAATCAGTAACAGCGTGAAAATCGTACTCACGATCATGCCGCCAACAATGACGGCCGCGAGACCCCGATAAAGCTCAGCACCTGAACCAGCAAATATCACCAGTGGCAACATGCCAAATACGGTAGTAGTGGTACTCATCAGGATGGGTCGTATGCGTGTGCGCACTGCATTGATTACAGCTTCATCACGGTTCATACCTTCGCGCTCAGAATTGCGTGCTTGGTAGACCAGTAGAATGGCATTATTCACAACCAATCCCAGTAGAATTATAAATCCAATCAGAGTTAATAAGTCTGCAGGTAAACTCAATAGTTTGAGAGCTAACACACCACCAATAGTGGCCAGTGGTAAGGCGAGCATAACCAGAAAACTATCTGTGAATGAGCGGAACAAAGCGGCCATTAGTAGCAATAAAATCACTAGTGCAACAATAAAACTATTACTCAGATTGTTGATGGCGATGTTGAGGCTATCAGCAGAGCCTCCATAGCGGATGACACCATCACTGGGTAAGGTGGCTTCTATACTGGGTGTAACTTCGTTTTTTATAATCGTTAGTGCTTGTTCAAGTGGAACATTCTCAGGTGGGGTGACTTCGAGAGTAATGGTGCGGCGGCGATCTAGGCGTCGAATAGTATTTGGGCCTGCCGTGCGTTCTATATCCACTAGCTCACCAAAAGGAATAATGCCTGCTTCTGGTGTGAATAGAGGAATTGCTTCTAACTCTTCCGGCGTAGTCCAGTCGGACGCACGAACTAAAATATCCAAACGTTCTTCACCATCAAAATACTCGCCAACTTGAACCCCGTCTCCTAACATGCGTGAGATGAGGGCGAGTGATTCTCGGTTCCAACCCGTTTCGCGTAAGCGATCATCTTGTGGTAGAAATTGTAATTCAGGCTCCGCCAGCTCTAGGCCAGGTCGAGGACGAACACGCGCACCAGGAATTTTTTGGGGAATAGTGAGGAATCCCATCCGCGCAGATTCTATTAGAGATTCTATATTGCGACCTTGTATATTAATTTCAATTTCACGGTTAGCTCCAAAACCGGAAAATAATGAGGCCTTACGCACCACTGCAAAAGTATCAGGGAAACCACTCACCGCTTGGTTGAGCACTGTTGCTAGTTCATTGACTCGTTCAGGATCTTCAGCACGTCCACCTATAAAGATTGAGCCGGCACGAGCAACAAAGAAATAATGTTTTATTTTGGGTTGTTTTTCACCGCTTAAATAAGGTGCTATGCGATCAGCAATAACCTCGCCCATTTCATTTTGTATATGAGTCACATTGACCCCCGGTGGTGGGAGAATGAAACCAAAGACTAAATTACGGTTTCCTGTGGGCAGGTAGTCACGCTCTGGAAACAATTGTGTAGAGCCTAAAATTGAGAGTCCAATTAAACTCAAAATAATTAATAAGCGTTTGCTCGGGGTGCGGGTCATTCCCGCTATAGCCGCAGTCACTCTGTCCCAAGACTGGGCGTGATGATCGACGAATTGCACTTTCTTAAGCCACACCATACTAGCAGCAGGAATTAATACGGTAGCAACAAATAATGAAGCGACTATCGAGGCGGTAATGGCTAGTGATAAATCAGCGAATAATTGACCACTTTGTTCTCGCAAAAATAATACTGGTAAAAAAATCGCAACAGTGGTTGCTGTAGAGGCGAGCAGCGCTGGCCAAACCTGTTTGGTTCCAACTAAGGCGGCATCAAAACTGTTATAGCCTTTTTCTTTCAAGCGGACGATATTTTCTAAAATAATAATCGCAGCATCCATCACCATGCCAACTGCAAATGCCATGGCAGCTAGCGAAATTACATTAATAGATTTGCCCGCTGACAAGATCACAATGAAGGCCACACACAGGCACAATGGAATAGTAATAGTCACTACCATAGTGGCTTTGAGTTTGCGCAAGAACCACCACAAGACAAAGATAGCCAGCGCGATACCAAGACCAAGATTACTTTTTAACAGTTCGATAGCGCTATTGATGTAATCAGTTTCATCATAAACTTGGGTAATAGATAACTTAGAGCGTTGTAAAGGCCCATCACGTAATTCTTCCATGGCGACTCTCAAGTCAGCCATTACTTCCAATACATTGACACCACTTTCACGATAAGCATTGACAGCAATGGCCGGCTCCCCTCGCGTGATGACGAAATTATCTTTGTCAGCGGCTTGTACATTGACCGTGGCAATATCACGTAGATAGACAGCCTGACCATCACGTGACTCAAGAATTAATTGATCTAATTCCAGTGGATCTAGCTCACCGGTATAGCGCAATACATATCGTCTTTTGCCAACATCTGTGGTGCCGCCAGAAACATCATTGTTATTGCCAACTATATTAGCCGCGGTCACTAAATCTACACCTATACCTGCGGCTTTGTAAGGATCGACGGAGATTCTTACCTCACGTTCATTACCCCCACGGACTTCTGATAAAGCAACACCTGCCACTCGTTCAAAACGTGACTGTACGACTTCTTCAACATAGTCGCGGTAATCCTCAATATTATTTTCATTGCCAGCTTGTGGTTTGATGATAAACCAGGCGATAGGACGACTGCGTCCACCCGCTGTACTGAGCACAGGTTCGTCAGCTTCTATAGGATATTGTGAAACACGGTTGAGGCGATTAATGACTTCGATTAAGCCTCTTTCAAGACTAAAATCAACATCGAAAGAAATAGTAATTTTCCCTGAACCTTGACGTGCTTCAGAGAGTAATTCTGTCATTCCTGGTAAGCCGCGCAGTTGATCCTCTTGTGGTTCAATAATTTCGGCTTCAACTTCTTCCGGAGCCGCACCACGCCATGACGTAGTGATAGTAATCTCAGGGCGTTCGACTTCAGGTGTGAGTTGTATAGGTAAAGCCTTGAGTGACAGCAGACCAAACAGGATTAACAATAATCCTGTGACCAATCCTGCGATTGGGTTGCCTAAAATAAGTTTAGTAGGACTCATGGGCAATTAATCAATAATTGTCACAGTGACACCCGGGCGTAGGCGTTCGCCACCGCGAGTTACCACACGATCCTCAGCAGCAATATCACCGATGACTTCAATATAATCACCATCACCCACACCAACATCGACCATAACTTGTTGAGAGACATTCTCTTTAGAAATTTTGAATACGCTGAGGCTGCCTCGACGAATAACCAGTGCATCACGGTGGATGGAAACCACTTTTCGTGCCGCTGAAGTTGGGATAACTACGCGTACCAAGGTGCCCGGTGGCAGTTTAATTTCTGGTCTTAGACGTAATTCAAACAGCCGTGCGGTGGTTGTCCCGACTGGAACTATGGTCTCCGCGGTTGCATATGAACTGCCGTTGAAGTTTTTAATTAGTAAACGTTGCCCGTAGCTAATGAGTGGATAAATCTTTTGCGGAACACGTACTACAATTTCTAATTCTTCTGTATCAATAAGTCGAATGGCATTGGTGCCATCTTTCACCCATTCGCCAACTTCTAACAGAACTTCTGTGATCACACCATCAAAAGGGGCGCGAATTGAAGAGCGCTGTATACGTTCATTGATTTGAGCAGCGCGTGCTTGTGCAGCCAAAATAGCATGACGAGAGATATCGCGTTCAGATACGGCGCTATCTAACATATCCTCAGATACGTTATTTTGTTGGATAAGTTTCTGAAAACGTTTAACTTGCTTGTCGTTAAGTGTGAATTTGGCTTTTTCACTATCAATAGTGGCTAACTCTTCTTGATATTCTTGTTGCAGAAATACATCGTCCAATTTAACTAAAATATCACCTTGTTGGACACGGTCGCCGACGTCCGCAATCCATTGCAATCGACCCTCCACCTCTGTCGACAGACGAGCATTATTAGCACTGATGACATTGCCAGAAAACTCTGCCATCGGTGCCAGTTCTCTTAATTGGGCGACATCGACAACCACAGGGACAGTGCGACTGGGTGCTTGTTCCGCTAGGGCACAAGCCGCGCTAAAAATCATAACGAGTAGGAGTTTGATGTTGATAAGGTTCAGTCGATTCATTTTTAAAGTTGTCGTGTAATCATAGAAACAAGCGTGTTGGCATGGTTGTGACTATCCATCAAGCGTGAAGTTTACACTGCATTTAATGCACCTGAACAGCTACTGCCTTGGCCTGCTGTACAACCATAACAGTGATTGCCAGTTTTAATCGACATCTGCTCTAATTTATCCAGTGAAAGATCACGCACATGCAAAGCTGCTTGATGTTCATCAGTGATTGGATATTCCAACATCTGATTGAAGTCGCAGTCATAGAGATTGCCTTGCCAGTCAACACTGATGGTATTTTTGCACATCACATTATCTAGGTTGCTTTCAAGGTGGTTGGCACGCAAGGTATCTAGATAGCTATCGAAATGACCACTAGAGAGCAAGCTACTTCCAAAACGCTGGATAGGCATATTGGTGATGACAAATAATTCATTAAATTGGATATTAAAATCCTCAGCTAAACGTTGTGTGTAATCGCGCTGTAATTGTTGTTGTGATGGAGGCAAAGTAGGGCCGGCAGGATTATAGACTAAATGCAGGGGCAGATGGTTACCGTAGCCTAAATTATTGAGTAACTGTAGACCTAGTATGCTATCAGCAAATACCCCCTTGCCACGTTGGAGGTCGACATTTTTTTCAGTATAACAAGGCAAAGAGGCCACAATTTCAACTTGCTGCTCAGCCAAAAAGGTGGCCAGATCTTCCTGCCCAGGCTCAAATAAAATGGTTAAATTACAGCGATCACGAACAGCGACATCATGCATACGCGCATGAGAGACTAAATCTCTGAAACGACGATGCAACTCTGGTGCTCCACCGGTTAGATCCACGCACTTGAAAGCCTGTGTGCTAATCAAATCTAAAATAATATCTAGTGTTGTATCACACATCATTTCAGTGCGAGTAGGGCCCGCATTGACATGACAGTGTGTGCATGACTGGTTACATTTGTAACCAAGATTGATTTGTAGAGTATCAATGCTCGTACGGCGAATGGCGGGGAAATCCCCAGGAACTAATAAATGTTTGGTCTCTCTCATATCAACTACCTAGTCGCCAGTTTTGGAAAAGTTTTAATAATTTACGTTGGTAGGCAGTAAATTTTTTCTGTCGCCATTGGCCTGCCACTAAGCGATTAATTTCTCCGCGAGTAGGATAAAGATGGACAGTCTGAAGAATTTTATTGAGGCCAAGGTTATGCGTTTTGGCAAGCACAAATTCTGTTATGAGTTCACTGCTGTGCTCACCCACAATATATACACCCAATATTTCATCGCTATCCCCTTGGGTGATAACTTTAATGAAGCCTGCGGTAGCTTCGTCGGTAATAGCGCGGTCTACATCATCCATCGCAAAGGTACTAATTTGATGTGGAATGTTTTGCTCAATCACTTGTTGTTCACTCAATCCCAGACTGGCTATTTCAGGATCGGTGTAGATCGCTCGAGGATGTTATTTAATTGGCACTTAAATTGTTTAAAAGGCCTAAACAAGGCATTGAATGCCGCATACCATGCCTGATGTGAGGCACTATGTGTATATTGCAAGGGACTAGTAATATCGCCACACGCATAAATGTTGGGATAGTTAGTCTGTTGTCTATCATTGGTGATCACTTGCCCATGTGAATTGGTCTCAATATTAAGTGCCTCACAGCCTTGTAATGATGGCTTACGTCCGGTCGCGATCAAGCAATGGCTGAATGCAATGTGTAATATTTGATCATGTTGCTCTCCCTGCACACTAAAATGTTTGCCATTATTATCCATCCTGAGGGGATTGAAATTGTTGACAATCTTCACTCCATCTTGTTGTAAAGCATGTTGCAATGCTTGTGCTGCTTGTGGGTCTTCATTGATGAGAATTCTTTCAGCGCGATTAATGAGAGTTACCTCTGCGCCTAAACGTGCAAATGCCTGACCCAGTTCACAACCTATGGGTCCAGCACCAATGATTAATAATTTTTCTGGCAGGCAATCCAGATGCCAAATATTGTCACTGGTGTAAAAATCAATATTTTCTAATCCTGGGATTGTCGGAATACTCGGTGTGGCACCACCGGCAAGTATAATATTTTTTGCGGTGATAGTGATCTTAGAGTCTTTAGATATGGCTTCAACTTGCCAGGGCGATAGCAGCTTTGCATGAGCTTGAAAGCAATCGACTCCCATATCACTGTAGCGTTCAGTGGAGTCTTTGGGAGCAATGAGGCTAATTTTCTCTCGCACTCTTTGCATGACCTGCTGAAATTGAAGTTTGAATTCAGCTTGCTGCACACCGTAACTGTTGTGTTGACGAATATCATGAACGAACTTAGCTGTACGTAAAATTGATTTTGAAGGCACACAACCGGTATTGAGACAATCACCCCCCATCTCATGTTTTTCTATCAGCGCCGCTTTGCCTTGCAGGGTTTGCGTCGTATAGGCTGCCACTAAACCAGCCGCACCGCCGCCGATCACTATGGTGTGATAGTCGAATTTTTTTGGTCGTTGCCAGCTTTTGTAAAGTCGCCAATGCTCCACCTGTTGGGCTAATTGTTTGCTTATGAACGGCAAACAGGCCAGTAATAATAGAGATAATAATAATGGTATCGACAGAATGTCATCAACACTGGAAATTTTAGCCAGTTCCGTGCCTGCATTCACAAATACAAAAGTCGCTGGCAGCATACCTATTTGGGAGACAATATAATAAGTGCGTGCAGAAATTGGTGTCAGTGCCATCAGCAAGTTGACCATGAAAAAAGGAAAAGCTGGCACTAGTCGTAAGAATAATAAGTAGGCGGCGCCTTGTTGCTGTATTTTTTGGTTGATGACAACAAGACGTTG